>NZ_JBFTMD010000011.1:0-161184 GCF_056396785.1 Bacillus sp. 05T21
CATTCGCTCGACTTGCATGTATTAGGCACGCCGCCAGCGTTCATCCTGAGCCAGGATCAAACTCTCCAATAAAGTTAGTTTGTCTAGCATCTAAAAATAAAAATTGACGTTCACGTTGTTTGTTTCGTTCAGTTTTCAAAGAACTACTTCGTCGCTCAATTGCGACTTTCTCATGTTAACATCTTCGTATTCCGATGTCAACTAAGTTTTTCAAATTTCTTTTTTTGTCGTTCACTGCGTTTCCGCATCAGCGACGTTTATTAATATATCATGCAGTATATGTAGGGTCAATACTTTTTATAAAAAAATTTCACGTCCCGTTAAAAGCTTAAAAAATCATATCTCCTTATCATTTTACTAAGTTTACACACGAGTGAAAATTCTAAATTTTATGTTATATTATTATTATAGGAGCGTGGTGAGAATGAGCATTAAATATTCGAACAAAATCAATAAAATTCGGACCTTTGCATTAAGTTTAGTATTTATCGGCCTCTTCATTGCATACTTAGGTGTCTTTTTCCGTGACAACATTATTATTATGACAACATTTATGATGGTTGGCTTTTTAGCTGTTATCGCTAGTACTGTCGTTTACTTTTGGATTGGTATGTTATCTACTAAGACTGTACAAATTATTTGTCCAAGCTGCGATAAGCCAACAAAAATGCTTGGTCGTGTCGACGCATGCATGCATTGCAACCAACCTTTAACACTGGATCCGAGTTTAGAAGGAAAAGAATTTAATGAGAAGTACAATAAAAAAAGCTATAAAGGATAACACGTACTTTCACTTTAGTATTTTTTCATCCCTATATAATAAAGAAAGAGGGTGACTTAATCGTCACCCTCTTTCTTTATTATATATTACGCCTTATGACACTCTGGACAAACGCCATAAATTTCTAAGCGATGACTATTAATAATGAATCCTGTCGTTTTCGCAGCTTCCTCTTCAAGCTGTTCCAAACCTCCATAAGGAAAATCAACAATCTTACCACATTTTTCGCAAATCACATGATAATGTTGACTTGTAACATAATCAAATCTACTTGAAGCGTCCCCATAAGTTAATTCCTTTACAAGTCCAACTTCTTTAAACACACGTAAGTTATTATAGACAGTTGCAACACTCATATTTGGAAACTTACCTTCTAATGCTTTATAAATGTCATCCGCTGTTGGGTGCGTCATAGATTCCACAAGGTACTCTAAAATAGCATGACGCTGTGGAGTAATGCGTACACCCGTATTTTTCAGCATTTCTAGCGCTTCTTTTAATTCTTCTTTGACCACCGTCATGCACCCCGATTCTATACGGATTATTATTTTATAATTCTTATAAAGAGTGTACTCCTTTTCTTATAAATCGTCAATATTTCTACTATAAGTATGTGGTTTATTTTTGTATATAGCCTTATTCTTATGTAACTTCCCGTATTTCCTATACATTTACATAGAAAAAAGTGCGACATAATCGCACTTGGAATACTATCATCTGAGGAGGTATGCCCTACACTTTCACTTTATGTATCGCAAGAAAATATGTATAGACGCATGCCTTACATATGTATTTTTTTCCACATTAATATAGATTTATTTTATATAAGAAAGAACGTCCTCAATATGTCCTTTCACTTTCACTTTACGCCATTCTTTTACAAGTTCACCATCTTTATTGATAAGGAATGTAGAACGCTCGATTCCCATGTACTCTTTTCCAAAGTTCTTTTTCAACTTCCAAACATCGTACAATTCTGCTACTTTATGATCTTCATCTACTAAAAGTACAAATGGAAGCTCATGCTTCTCGATGAATTTCATATGTCTGTTCACCGAATCAGGACTTACGCCAAGGATGACCGTGTCCTTCTCTTGGAATAATCCATATGCATCACGAAAATCACATGCTTCGGTTGTACACCCTGGAGTCATATCTTTCGGGTAAAAATATAAAACTACATTTTTACCTCGGAAGTCAGCTAAGCGAATTTGTTCTCCGGTACTTCCCTCTAATGTGAATTCCGGTGCTATTTCTCCTACTGTGATCATTGTTATCACTCCTTTTCTTTTCTATTACTATAACAAATGCTACCTTATTTTTCATTGTCCATTACAGTCCTTACCACAAAAGCAAACGGTAATGTATATCCAATTAATGCTTCTCCAATTGCAATCCATCTTCCGATTCCAATCGGAGCTATATCACCATATCCAACGGACAATAAAGTAACCGCGCTAAAATATAAACATATTTCAACGAGTTGAAAGGAATGAGCACTTAGCCTATCCCCATCTTCTTTTAAAACCGCAAAACCCATTTCCTCTAGCACAACATAACTTAATCCAAACGCAATCAGTACCGTTGTATAAATTAAAAACAACGTAGCTAAATTGTACAGCGAAAAGAAACGATTGGAATTTGAATATGAACTCCATAATAATTGGACACTTCTCAAAATAGCGATTGCCGCAATTAATAGAATAAATCCCCATAACATGTCCTCCACCTCATTTTATATGTATGAGGACTATAGCGGATTTATCCCTTAGAAACGAACAAGCTTCTATAATTAATTTCCCGCACCACGATATCGTTTAACCCCTTGATTCCAGAGGGTAATTGCAATAGTAAAACAGATAACACCAACAATTGGTGTTGCGAAAGCATAGCTATTCCACTCTGTTTTTCTTAAAAAGTATGCTGCTGGATATACCCCAACAAATGCAAACGGTAAAACAAACGTTAAAACAAAGCCAATAACACGGTTATAAATATCAACAGGGTAGCGTCCATAATTCCCTATGTTATACATAAGCGGCATAATGGAACTTTTCGCATCCGACCAAAAGCCAAGACTTGCAAGCGTAACAAATATCCCGCCGTACACAAGTGCCCCCCCCCCTACCATAAGTAGGAATAAGAAGAAATCATACCAGTAAAAAGATAATTGCAGCTCCATTGCTGCATAACCCATCACAATAATCCCCGTAATAGCTCCAATTAAAGATTCAAGTTCCATTCTTTCTAATATAATTTGAAATAAACTATGAATCGGTCTCGTTAATATACGATCCATTTCTCCTTTAATAATGTAACGATCATTAAAATCCCATATATTAAAGAAAGCTGAAAAAATGGCAAACGGTACTAAAAAGAAACCATAAATAAAGATTACTTCTTCTCGGCTCCACCCTTTTAGTGCTTGGGTATGCCCAAACACAACGAGAATGAAGATTAAATTAACAGCTTGTAGTGATAAATCTGAAAGTAATCCGACGATAAAATCGCCACGATACTCCAATTTTGTTTTTATATATTGACTTGCATATTGCAAAAATAATTTTATATATATCATCTCGTCATCCCCCTTGTACGATTAGACGTTTTCTCGCCGTTTTCCACATCAGTACAATTGGAATAATAAGTATAATTGCCCAAATCACTTGAAATAATAAAGCTTCATATAACTTACTTCCTTGTATACCTTCAGAGAAAATCATACTTGGAATATAACTAATTGCTTGAAACGGTAAAAACACCATTGCTTTTTGGGCCCATAACGGATAAAAACTAATCGGTAATAATAAACCAGAAAATAAATCGATAACAACACGTTTCGCATACATAATTCCACTATTATTAAATAAGAAGAATGTAAGCATTCCTGTCATTAAATTTATTTGTGTATTAATGATAAAACTAAATATTAAAGATAGGAAGAAATATAACCACGTTTGAAAATTCGTTGTAATTTGTAATGAAAATAATAACGTAACAATAACCATGCCCGGAATCGAAAAGAAAGCAAAACGAAATATCCCTTCTCCAAGCCCTTGCATAACTTTCATACCTAAATAGTTGTACGGACGAATTAGCTCTACCGCCACACGCCCTTCTTGAATTTCCATCGCAATTTCTCTATCTATATTATTGAAATAAAAAGCGCGTGCCATCCATGCGATCGCAATATACGTAGTCATTTGTGAAATAGATAAACTTTCAATATTCTCTTTCCCGCTATAAATTGCTTGCCATAAAAAATAATACGCACCAATGTTAATCGTATAAATTAAAATCCCGCTGTAATAATTTGTACGATAAGCAAGCATCATTAAAAAGCGAATCCGAATCATTTCAATATACTTACCCATGCATAATACCTTCTTCATAAATGTTACGAATAATTTCCTCTGTAGACACTTCGTTAATTTTCAAATCTTTAATTTGAAAGGCTTGTACTACTTTAGAAATCAACATAGAGATGATAACTTCTTCATTCGGTATTTTTGCAACCCATGCGTTTTCTTCTTTCGCTTTTAACCAAACAACATGACTATCTGGCATAACCATTGATAACTCCTGGTATGAAACCGGGGCAACAAACTGAAAATGTATTTCCTTCTCTACTCCCCACTGCGTACGAAGATTATCTAAAGATCCGTCATACATAATATTCCCTTCATCAAGCATGATGACACGTTCACATAAAGCTTCAATATCAGTAATATCATGTGTCGTTAATAAGATTGTTGTTTTATAACGTTCATTCATCTCTTTTAAGAATTCTCGTATTTTCAATTTCACAAGAACATCTAGTCCAATTGTTGGCTCATCTAAAAATAATAACGGCGGATTATGAATTAACGCTGCTGCCAATTCACAACGCATTCTTTGACCAAGAGATAATTTCCGTACCGGTTTATCTAACAAAGGACCAATATCTAACGTTTCAATAACATGTTCCATATGTTCCTTATACTGAGCGTCTGATACACCGTACACTTTCTTCAATAAACGAAATGATTCTTGTACAGCAATATCCCACCAAAGCTGGGAACGCTGACCAAACACAACGCCGATTGTTCTTACAAATTCTTCTCTCTGTTTGTGTGGATTCATTCCATTCACTGTAATTTGTCCTGATGTCGGAGTCAAAATCCCTGTAAGCATTTTAATCGTCGTTGATTTACCAGCACCATTCTCACCAATATAACCAACCATTTCACCTTGCTTTACAGTAAAAGAAACATCATTTACTGCTGGTACTATTTTATAATTACGATTTAATAAATCGCGAAATGCACCCTTTAATCCCGGACGACTTGAATAAGCTGTAAATTCTTTACGTAACCCTTGTACCTCAATTACCGATTTCATAATCGGACCCCCTTCCTAAATGTCACAACGAATAGTTTACCCAACTGCTCCTTCTATCACAAACAATACGTCTTTTCAAAAAACATGTTAGAATAATACATAGATTTTTGTAAGGAGATGAATTGTAGTGAATTTCACAAAATCAGAAGCGTTACATAAAGAAGCTTTAGAACATATCGTTGGTGGTGTTAATAGTCCTTCCCGTTCTTTTAAAGCAGTTGGAGGCGGTTCTCCTGTTGCAATGGAACGCGGAAAAGGTGCTTATTTCTGGGATGTAGATGGAAATAAATATATCGATTATTTAGCAGCGTATGGCCCTATTATTACTGGACATGCTCACCCACACGTGACAGAAGCAATTAAAACAGCGGCTGAAAACGGCGTACTATTCGGTACTCCAACAGCATTAGAAGTAAAATTCGCAAAAATGTTAAAAGAAGCAATGCCCGCTTTAGATAAAGTCCGCTTCGTGAACTCTGGTACAGAATCCGTTATGACAACCATTCGTGTTGCTCGTGCTTACACTGGCCGCACAAAAATTATGAAATTCGCTGGTTGTTACCACGGTCATTCCGATTTAGTACTTGTAGCAGCTGGCTCTGGTCCTTCTACTCTTGGAATTCCCGATTCAGCTGGTGTGCCACAAAGTATCGCTCAAGAAGTTATTACTGTTCCATTTAATAATGTAGAAACTTTAAAAGAAGCGTTAGATAAATGGGGACACGAAGTAGCAGCTATCCTTGTAGAGCCAATCGTTGGAAACTTCGGTATTGTTGAGCCAAAACCTGGCTTCCTTGAAAAAGTTAATGAACTCGTTCACGAAGCTGGTGCACTAGTAATTTATGATGAAGTTATTACTGCTTTCCGCTTTATGTATGGCGGCGCTCAAGACTTACTTGGCGTAACCCCAGATTTAACAGCACTTGGTAAAGTTATCGGCGGTGGACTTCCAATTGGTGCTTACGGTGGTAAGAAAGAAATTATGGAACAAGTTGCACCGCTCGGCCCTGCATACCAAGCTGGTACAATGGCTGGGAACCCTGCTTCTATGGCATCAGGGATTGCCTGTCTAGAAGTACTTCAACAAGAAGGCGTATACGAGAAATTAGATGCACTTGGCGCAATGCTTGAAAAAGGAATTTTAGATCAAGCTACAAAACATAACATCGATATTACAGTAAACCGTCTAAAGGGTGCATTAACTGTATACTTCACGACAAATACAATTGAAGATTACGATGCWGCCAAAAATACAGATGGTGAAATGTTCGGTAGATTCTTCAAGCTGATGCTTCAAGAAGGTATTAATTTAGCACCTTCTAAATATGAAGCATGGTTCTTAACGACAGAACATACAAAAGAAGATATTGAATATACAATTGAAGCTGTTGGCAGAGCATTTTCTACCCTAGCGAACAATAAATAATCTCTTCATTACAAAAGGAAAAAAGAAAGCCCATCTTTCTTTTTTCCTTTTTTCTATTTCATAAATCCCTCATTAATAGTATAATTATTCATAATTATCTGTTTTATATCCTTTTATATCTTTACTATCCATGTATACAAGGCAGTTCACGCCTTAAATAGTAAGATTATTCAAAAATCATTTTCCAGAGGGGGGATTGACGGATGCTCAATAAAAAAAATAAATGGACACCGTCTTTATTTCGGAATTATAAAAATGCAGAACATGATGCGTGTGGAATCGTTTCCGTTATGGAAAAACGAAGAATTCCTACAAAAGAAAACATCGATCTTTGTATACAATCTCTAGTCAAAATGAATCATAGAGCTGGTTTCATTAATGGCGAAGGAGATGGTATCGGAATTCATATCGACATGCCAAAAGCACTTTGGAATGAAAAACTGAAAAGTAGCGGATATAATCCAACGATTGTGGATCATCCCCACTTTATCGTTGGACATTTTTTTCTAAACAAAAAAGAAAACATTGCCGAGTTAAAAGATTACATTCGTACGCAACTAAACAATGAAAGCTTTACAATTGTTCTCGAAAATGATGATGTAATAAACTCAGATGCACTCGGTCCTCTTGGTAAACAAGAAGAACCTTTATTTTGGCAAATTGCCCTTATCGCCGAAAGTGAAGTTAAAAACATTGAACAAACATTATTTTCTGTAACAATAAAAATCGAAGAAAATGAAGCAATTCATGTTGCCTCATTAAGTCATGAACATGTTGTATATAAAGTTCTCGGTGCTGGCGATACACTCGTTGCTTATTACAATGATTTACAACACCCACTTATCGCTTCAACTATGACACTAGGACATAATCGCTATTCTACTAATACGTTATCTAATTTTTTTCGTGTACAACCATTTAGCATTCTCGGACATAATGGCGAAATTAACACGATTGCAAAATTACGCGATCAAGCTGAAATGATTAATGTACCACTTACTGCCGGGGGCAGTGATTCCCAAGATTTAAACCGCACCTTAGAAACCCTTCTCGTTCAGTATAACTACAGTTTATTTGAAGCAATGGATATATTATTTCCACCAATTATTAATGAAATAAAGCTTTACGAAACAAACTTACAAAACTTATACACTTATATACGTGAGGCTTGGGGGCATTTCGCACAAGGTCCAGCTGGTATTATTTCACGTTATAAAGATGAAGCTGTTTTCAGTGTCGATTCCCTTGGATTACGCCCAGTTTGGAAAGTAGAGACAGAGAGCTCCTATATTTTCTCTTCTGAACCTGGAGTTGTATCACCAACTGAATATGTAGCAGAGCCGAAACCACTCGCTCCTGGAGAAAAAGTTGGATTAAAATGGAATCAACAAGATGAGCTCGTTCTCTATGAATACGACAATTATCAAATTGAAGTATATAACCGTTTTAAGAAACGAATCGATGTTACCAATTATCATGTAAACTTATCTATCCCTGAAACGAAAGAAACTGAGGGATTATGTGATTCGGTTCAAGTTGAAACGAACCAATACGTCGCTTTCGGCTGGGATCGAGAACATATTCAGCTCCTTGAACAAATGGCGACAAAAGGCGTCGAACCAATTCGTTCACTTGGGCATGACTCACCACTTGCCGCACTTGATACAGATAGACGAAATATTGCTGATTTCATTAAGGAAAGTGTAGCCGTTGTTACAAATCCAGCAATCGATCGCGATCGAGAAGTTGAACACTTCTCCACACGTACTGTACTCGGAGAGCGTCCGGGTTTATTAGATAACTCTAAACAACCATTTGTAATCGAGATGCTTTCACCCATTATTTTAGAAGGGAATTTAGCTCAATCTATCGCGGCAGACTTACACACGATTACGTACGAACAACTTATACAGCTATTCATTACTCATAGCTCTGTCTCTACAATTTCTGTTACATTTAGTCCATCAGAAACTCTACAAATCGCATTAAATCGAATTAGTTCCGAAGCGATAGCAGCCGTTAAAAATGGTGCTTCCCTACTATTATTAGATGATGCTAAATCTCATCAAAATGAACTGTTATGGATTGACCCACATTTAGTTACTGCCAAAGTACATCAAGCATTAACTAAAAATAAATTACGCCGGAAATGCTCTCTCGTTATACGTTCCGGTGCCCTTCGCTCCTTACACGATATCGTCACGCTATACGGATTAGGGGCAGATGGTATTAATCCATATTTATTGTTCGCAACGGTAAATGATGAAACAAAAATACCAATTACTAATTTGTATACCGCACTTAATAAAGGACTAGAGAAAGTAATTTCAACGATTGGAATTCATGAATTACGCGGTTACGGTCGCCTCTTCTCCTCTATTGGATTACATGAGGAAATCGCAAATATATTACAAATTACAAACTTCTGCGGTTCAAATAATTTAGCTTTTTCACTTGAATCACTTGCTGAAGATGCAAAAATTCGAGCTGAGGATTTTAACAATCCAAAAGTTAGAATGCGAAAATCATTTCATATATTCCCGCGGATTTGGAAAGCAATTGGTGATGTTGCAAAAGGAAACTCTTATGATGATTACCGCGACAAGTTAAGTGAATTAGAAGAAAACACTCCCATCGCAATCAGGCACCTTGTTCAAACAAAACAAGCACAGCATGTAGTTCCGACTGAAGAAGTGTCCATCGGCATTCACAATCATGATTTACCATTTATTATTAGTTCTATGTCATTTGGTTCTCAAAATGAAATTGCCTTTCGCGCGTATGCAGAAGCTGCCGATCAGCTAAATATGATTAGTTTGAACGGTGAAGGCGGCGAAATTAAAGATATGATTGGTAAGTACCCACATACACGCGGACAACAAGTTGCATCTGGCCGATTTGGAGTAAACGCTGAACTACTAAATTCATCAAATTTAATTGAAATTAAAATAGGTCAAGGAGCGAAGCCTGGTGAAGGTGGACATTTGCCTGGTTCAAAAGTGACTGCCAAAATTGCGGAAGCACGTAATGCTACAATTGGTTCGGATTTAATTTCACCTTCTAACAACCATGATATTTATTCAATTGAAGACTTGGCTCAAATGATTACAGAAATTAAAACGGCTAATCATCTTGCAAAAGTAGCTGTAAAAGTTCCTGTCGTTCCTAACATCGGAACAATTGCTGTCGGTATCGCAAAAGCTGGCGCTGACTTTATTAACATTAGTGGATTTGATGGCGGAACAGGCGCTGCGCGTATTCACGCATTGCAACATGTAGGTCTTCCTGTAGAAATCGGTGTTAAAGCTGCACATAACGCTCTATTAGAAGCACATATGAGACATAAAGTAGAAATTTGGGCAGATGGCGGTATTCGAAGTGTCAATGACGCCTTAAAAATCATGCTTCTTGGAGCAAATCGGATCGGATTTGGCACATTATCAATGATTGCAATTGGCTGTACAACTTGCCGTGGTTGTCATCTCGATACGTGCCACGTCGGAATTGCAACACAAATTGAATCTGAAGCTCAAGCGAAAGAACATGGACTGCGCCGTTTCGTTCCACGTGAATTAGAAAGCGCAGTTACAGGGCTATTAAGCCTATTCACTACTTTCGGTACAGAATTGAAACGTTTAACAGGGCAGCTTGGTTACACAAACTTACAAGATATTATCGGACGATCGGATTTATTAGAACAAACTCGAGGCAAGGACTTATTAGACTTACGTAATTTAATACAAACGATAGAAGATTTATCTGTGAAAATAACGGCATCTGTACAAGAAAAACAATTTGAAACAACAAATTCTCTCCAGTCAAAAGAATTAGTAAGCGTCGGCGTAGAGCAACGCGTAATGGGCGGTCTAGAATCCTGTTATCGTATTCGTAGCAAATTATATGAAAACACTCATCTTGAACCACTTACATTAAAGTATACAAACGGATCTGTTCCCGGAAACGGATTAGGCGCGTACAATAGCGAGAACTTATTTATACACGTAAATGGTGGCGCGCAAGATGGAATTGGAAAAACTTCATTTGGCGGTGGCATTTATATAACGAAAGCAAAAGGAACAGATGGAACATATTATAACGGTTCTGTCGGGAAAGGATTTGGATACGGTGCTCAAAAAGGTGCATTATACGTGCAAGGTAACGCCGATGCTCGTGCTGGCATTCGCCTTTCTGGAGCAGATATGATAATTGGAGGCAGAATTACAAAACCACTCCGCGAAAAAGAACAAGGAAATATCGGAGTATATTCTAATATAAAAGGATTTGCTTTTGAATATATGACAAATGGTCGCGCTCTTGTTTTAGGAGATCCTGGTCCATGGATTTGTGCCGGCATGACTGGTGGTGTTGTTTATTTACATCATGATCCAAACTTAGGTTTAACAGAACACGCTTTAAAAAGAAGAATTGCTAAAGGTGCAAATGTAACATTACAGCCAATTAGTAAAAATGGTTTGCAAGATGTGAATGAATTATTATTAGACTACATTCGTGTATTAAATGAGCACGAACAATATGAAGAAGTCGCTTTGTTAACACCATTATTAGATGATATCCAGCTTCACTTCTATGAAATTATCCCGAAAAAAGAACAGGCGGATCCATCTATTTCAACTGAATGACATGTACAATATTTATTTTCATAAAAAAATTGACGAAGCGAGCATCGCATAGTAATCTAGAATAACAATTTGAAACCTGCTGAAATTCAGCAGGTTTTTTTATTAAAGAATAGATGTTTAAAGAGAATTTGGAGAAATTATAAATTGATTGTAATTTATTTATTAAACTTTTTAACGTCACTAAAATATCACTTGCTAACATATTGTAATGAATGTATAGTATCATGTTGTACATTCATTATGACAAGAGAAAGGATATCAATAAGGGTATGAAACTTGGTGCTCGCATTTTAAAAACGGGTATTGCCATTACATTAGCTTTATTTGCTTGTATTTTACTTCAATTACCGAGTCCTGTATTTGCGGGAATCTCAGCTATCTTTGCTGTTCAACCGTCTGTATACCGCTCGTATTTAACTGCTCTTGAGCAAATTCAAGCAAACGTAATTGGTGCTGTATTCGCTATCGTATTTGCTACTGCTTTTGGACATAATCCTTTTATTATTGGATTAACGTGTATATTAGTAATTGCTCTTACTTTGCAATTACGCTTAGAAAAAACAATATCACTCGCTTTAGTAACAGTTATCGCCATTATGGAGTATCAAGGCGAAGATTTCTTTAATTTTGCCTTACTTCGATTCGCGACGATTATGATTGGAATTATTGCGGCTTCTCTTGTAAATTTAGTATTTATGCCGCCAAAATATGAAACAAAACTTTACCATCGCATCGTTGATAATACAGAGGAAATTGTTAAATGGATTCGTATGAACAGTAGGCAAGCTTCTGATTTTACAACGCTAAAAACCGATATTGATCGCATGAAAGAAAAAATGATTAAACTAAATCATTACTATTTGCTGTATAAAGAAGAAAGAAGCTATACGAAAAAAATACAGTTCGCGAAAATTCGTAAGCTCGTTTTATTCAGACAAATGTTAGCGACAACAAGCCGCGCTTTAAGCACGTTAAAATCATTACATCGCACCGAAAATGAACTGCGCTATATGCCAGAAGAGTTTCAGGAATCTATTCAAAACGAACTTGATTCATTGACGCATTATCACGAACAAGTGTTATTAAAATTTATTGGTAAAGCAAAGAAACAACAATCCGTTGAGATGCTTGATGAAGTTGAAACAGGTAAACAAGAATTGATTGATATCTTTATGGATTATCAAAATAAGGACGATGAGGAAGCATATAAAATATGGTTACACCTCTTCCCTCTTATTTCTTCAATTATTAACTACAGTGAGGAAGTAGAGCATTTAGATTTACTTGTGGATAGCTTCTACACATACCATAAACCAGAAAGCGAACTCCAAATCGAAGATAAAAAAGAAGACGAATAAAAAACAGCTCCTTTTACGCTAAAGGAGCTGTTTCTGTTATATGCTGAAGTTGATATAGATTGTAATAAAATCCCCTCTTTTTCATTAACTCTTCATGAGAACCCTTTTCTTTTATTTCACCATCTTCAACATAAATAATTGTATCAACATGCGTAATCGTCGCTAATCGATGTGCAATAATAATTGTTGTCCGATCTGCAGCTAACGTTTGCAGTGCCTCTTGAATATATCGTTCATTTTCTAAATCTAAAGCGGAAGTTGCTTCATCTAATATAAGTAAAGACGGATTCTTTAGAAAAACCCGTGCGATTGCTACACGCTGTCTTTGTCCACCAGATAATTTCACACCACGTTCCCCAACGACAGTATCATAGCCCTCTGGCAACTCTGTAATAAAATTATGAATTTGTGCAGCTTTGGCAGCTGAAATCACTTCCGCCTCTGTAGCTTTCGGATTGCCATATAAAATATTAGCCCCGATTGTATCGCTAAATAATAAATTATCTTGTAGCACAATTCCAATATGACTACGTAAATTTCTCATATTATACTTTCTTACATCTATCCCGTCTATATAAACTGCACCTTCAGAAACATCGTAAAAACGCGGAATTAAACTAGCAAGAGATGACTTTCCTCCTCCACTTGCCCCTACAAGCGCAACCTTCTCTCCCGGGCGCATAGTTAATGACAGATTATGCAATATTTCTTTTTCATCCGCATTATAACGAAAAGAAACATTATCAAATATAACTTCCCCATCTAGCCTTTTCGTTTGCACCGCATTTGGCACATTAACAATATCGTATTTTTCATCCAACAATTCAAACACTCGATCCATCGAGGCGAAGGACTGTGTTAATGTTGTAGATGAATTAACAAGGCGACGAAGCGGACTATATAAACTATCCATATATCCAACAAAAGCAACCATCGTACCCAGTGTTAACGACCCTTGAATTACCTCATATGCCGCAAAACCAATAACAAGTAACGGCCCTAAATCCGTTAACGTATTCACTACCGAAAACGTTCTCGCCGTCCAACTCGTATGAGTTAGTGCTTTCGTTAAAAATTCATTATTTCTCTTTTCAAACTGTCCTCTTTCATACTCTTCTAATGCAAAACTACGTGTCACTTGCATCCCTTGAATACGTTCATGTAAATACCCTTGCATAGTTGCTAACGCTTGCGAGCGCTCTTTCGTCAATTTTCGAAGGCGCCCGAAAAAATATTTCACTGCAACTACATAAATAGGTAAGATTAATAAAGCAACAAAGGTTAATTTTATATTCATAGAAAACATAACGATAATGGCAATAACAATTGTTGCAGTATCTAACCAGACATTCATAAGACCAGTAATTACAAAGTCCTTCGTTTGTTCTACATCATGGATTACACGTGAAATAAGCTCCCCTGTTTTTGTGTTCGAATAATAACGTAAGCTCAATTTTTGCAAGTGCCCAAAAATGTATTTTCGTAAATCATATAGTATTGTATTGGCAATGCGCTGTGCGAAATATTGACGATAATATTCTATCGGCGGTCTTACTACTGCAAAAATAAAAAAAGCAATCCCAATTGCGGTTATTAATTGAGACGTTTTTTCTTGAAGCGATCCCGTGCCTTGAATAACATCATCAATAATATACTTTAATAACCATGGCATAATAAGCGGGATACCGAACTTCACAAGACCAATAATAATTGTAATAGCAATAAGCCATCGATATGGTTTAACAAATTGTAAATATCTTTTTATACCTTGCACATAATCCCCCCTCTAATAGGACAAACCTGCCGGGAAATTCCCTGCAGGTTTGTTTTAATTTCTGTACATTAAATATCTTTCGTACCACATATCTACGAAATCCGGTGCGAATGGACCTTTCCTTTGATGAATCCACTGTGTTAAATGCGCTACATTTCGTTTTAAAATTGTATCAATAACAGGTGGATACTGCATGATTTGACTATGCTTCTCATACTCATCTTCATCTAAAAGTGTATATGTCATATCTGGATACACTTTAATGTCTAAGTCGTAATCAATATACTTTAATGCTTCAGAGTCATATGCAAAAGGAGAACTTAAATTACAATAATAATATACTCCTTCTTCTCTCAGCATTCCAATTACATTAAACCAATAATTAGCATGGAAGTAACAAATCGCAGGTTCGCGAGTAACCCATGTTCGGCCATCTGATTCCGTAACTACTGTACGATCATTCGCTCCGATCACAAGACTCTGCGTCCCTTTTAAAATCGTTGTCTCTTCCCACATTCTATGAATGGCGCCATTATGTTTATAACTATGTATTTGTACCTTTTCTCCTTCTTTGGGAAATCCCATATATGCTCCCTTCTTTCAACTGCAAATGCCATTCTTAAGTTGTCTTAACTACCCCTTGAACTGCATTCACTTTTTTTCTATTATAACTTTTTTGTCAAAATTTTAAAACTAAAGCGATGGGACACTTGTTTTCATGAGGAATATAATGAAGTTTGTATTATTGAATACCACATCACTAACCCTTTTAACTAAGGAACATTTCCTATGAATTAGCAATACGTATTTTAGAAGATTAAACGAAGATATAACAAAAAGAAAAGTCCCCCTCATCTCTGTTTAAGAAAGGACTTTTCCCTAAAATCAACAACATATCTCACCCTTAATTTCAAATTATTTTTTCGGTTTCAAAAGATTGAATCACATTATTCGTTTGCCGTTCAAATTTTTCATGTAAAAGTTTTAATGCTATTTCTGTTCTGTATATTTCTTGACGGATAAAATGCAATTCTTTTTTATCGCACGTATCCCTTCCACTCATTTCAATTTGCTGATACTTCTCTAAATGTGATTGTAACTTTAAAAGCTCATCCATCGTTTCCAACTGCTCTCCTACCAACTTATCAAAATCGCTCATCACTTACCCCCTTTTTGATTCATTCGCCATTTATAATTCCTATTACATATTTCTAATCGTGAACTTCTTTCTCCTTTGACTACATTTGTTGACTTATTAGAAGTTATGTCGTTCCCTTTATTTTCATTACAGTGACACGCACACAAAGAAAACACTTCTCTCGAATTGGAGAAGTGTTTTTCTTTCATTACTCGTTTGAACTAGAAGATTGTGATTGTTTTGCAGCTGATTGTGCATTTTGTTTTTTCACTGCATGCACATCTGTTTCAGTTGCAAACTCTGTACCATAACTAGCATTTGCACTTTGAGCACCAGAAGCTTGTGCTTTCTGTGCCTCTGATTGTGCGTTTGCTTGTTTTACTGCTTGTACATTCGTTTCAGTTGCAAACTCTGTACCATAGCTAGCATTTGTACTTTGAATGCTAGCACCAGAAGTTGCCTTATTATAACCTTGTTGTTTTTTACTCATCTTTCTCACCTCCACAATCAATAATGTAACCAATTCATTTAGAAGTTATCCTTAATTTTCTTTTAAAAAATTCACGCATATATCTCTTATCACTCATTCAAACTACATATGATGGAGGTGGGAATATGTATACTGGACGTGATATGACTGAGCTAACTATGATTTCCAAAAATGAATGGAAAGCGGATGAATTAGCTTATTTTCATCATTCATTTCAGCAAATTATGCCTTATCTAAATGTAGAGGGCCAAACGATTTATAAAGAAGTTGTGAAAGAAATCGAGTCACGGGGCGGATTATAAACGCGTGGATTTTCAATCTCAAAATACAAATTTATTTTCAATATAAAAAACGTGTTCCAAAGTTCTGGAACACGTTTTTTATTATTTATCCCGCTATTTGCCGGGCAGTAAGACCCCACCTCAAAATGCAGCGAAAGCAAAGAAGGTAGGTTGGGGTCGGGCTACCCATAAAAGCCCGATTGGTGAAGGCTAATAATCAGTGGGGGATGAAGAAACCCCCCACTGATTAAAGTTTCACTTTACTGCATTGTAATTTTCTCAACACACTTTTCGTAAATTGTACGATGTGATTTCGAGAAAGGTAACTGTTCAAACGCTTCTTTCGACACAAACTTTAATGTATCCGTTTCGACAATATTACCTGTTACTTTTCCGTAAAATATAAATATATCCCAAGTACGATGTGTAAAAGTATGTTGTACATTCATCGCGTATTCATCAATAGAAACAGAGAGATCAAAGCTCTCCTTCATATAATCCGTAAGCTGTTGTTTTTGATTACGAATACCTTCACTTAGTTCAATATTCGGGAACTCCCACATATTAGCCAGTAATCCCGTACTTGGGCGTTTATTAATTACGTAACGGCCATCTTCAGTTTGAAGTACTCCTGCAACGAGCGGTACCATTGTAGGTGCTTTCGCTTTACTCTTCACTGGTAGTTCTTTTTGAACACCTTCAGCATACCCTCTGCAATGTTCACGTACAGGACAAAGTAAACAAGATGGATTTTTCGGTATACAAATTAATGCCCCTAATTCCATCAAACCTTGGTTAAAATAAGATGGATTTTCTATAGAAATAATTTCACGCACAATCTCTTCAAAAACTTTTCTTGTTTTCGGTTTTRCAATATCATCCCACACTGATAAAATACGAGATAATACGCGCATAACATTTCCATCAACCGCTGGCTCTGGTATTCCATATGCAATGCTTAAAATGGCACCTTTTGTATATGGTCCCACTCCTTTTAATTTTTCAATTTTCTTTACATCGCTCGGTACTGTCCCGCCGTATACTTCTTTTACCTCTTTTACTGCAGCATGTAAATTTCGTGCTCTAGAATAATAACCTAAGCCTTCCCATGCTTTTAATACTTCTTCATCATCGGCAGTTGCTAGCGCTTCAAGCGTAGGAAACTTCCCCATAAAGTTTGCGTAATATGGTTTTACAGCCTCTACCCTTGTTTGCTGTAACATAATTTCTGAAACCCAAACACGGTATGGATCTTTATTTTTTCGCCACGGTAAATCACGTTGTTCTTTTTCAAACCAACCAATTAAATCATTTTGAAACTGTTCTATGTTAAACTCATTTAATATTTCAAGTGTCAAACTTGATCCCCCTCATTTTTTTGCATATACGTACTATTATAAAGATTTTAGGAAAAAATTTAAGTAAGATGACATAGGAAATAGAAGGCAAAGGACTTGAGGTATCGAATAAAAAGAGTTACATTAATAAAAAACGGAGGTGGATTTCTATGGACACAGCCACTCACCTTGTTATGGGCGTTACTCTAGGCAGTTTGGCAACATTAGATCCAGCTATAGCACAAAGTGATATTGGGCCACAAGCAGTAATGCTTGCAACAATTGCCGGTTCCAATATTCCTGACATCGATACAGTTTTAAAATTGCGTAATAACGCTAAATATATAAGAAATCATCGCGGGATTACTCATTCCATCCCTGCAGTGATCCTTTGGTCACTCCTTATAAGTGGCATCTCTTTCGCCTTCTTTTCAGACGCTCCCTATCTGCATCTGCTACTTTGGTCATTTATTGCCGTCTTTCTTCATGTCTTTGTGGATATTTTCAATGCCTATGGTACACAGGCATTAAGGCCCTTCACAAAAAAATGGGTAGCGCTCGGCATAATTAATACGTTTGATACTGTCATTTTCTTTATCCATATACTAGCTATCGCCTGTATGCTTGTCGGAGCACATAAAGGCTATACTGCTTTAGCAGCGTATATATTAATGTTTGTTTACTACATTGGCCGCATTATGATGCATCGAAATATCAAAAGTGTAGTATACAAACGTTTCAAAAATGTAGAGAAAGTAATTATTTCTCCTTCTTACAAGTTTTATCATTATCATTTAGCCGTCGTTACAACTGAACATTACTACGTCGCAAGATGGCACCGCGGTAACATCCTTGTATATGACAAATTCGATCGCGTACCGTTCCCGAATACCGCCATTATGCAAGCTGCTGTGCGAGATGAAAATATATCTGCTTTCTTATCTTTCTCGCCTGTATATCGCTGGGATATTTTCGATTATGATAACTATTATGAAGTTCGCTTTATTGATTTGCGGTATCGAAGTAAAGATTATTATCCATTCGTCGCAATCGTTCAGCTCGATCAAAATTTGAATATTATTAGTTCATATACAGGATGGATTTTCAGCGAAGAGAAACTTCGAAAGAAACTGGAATTGCTTCCACATTAAAAAAAGCGACCTACGTCGCTTTTTTTAATGTTTCAAATGATCTTCTTGATTGATTAAATGGCTATACTTCGGATTATTTGTACGCATTTCATGAAGGCGCCCTCCATGATTATTAACCCATGTTCGTACCACTTGTTCAGTCATTTCCTCACCTTGGTAACGACCTGATTTAGCATAAGTTGTTCGGAAGTCTTCCCACAGTAATTCAACCCATGCACGAGCTTGTGCGTAAGAAAGGTTGTCATTTTTATCTAATAATTCTTTCGTTAATGTTTCATAAATATCATTCATGTTCTATTCTCCTTTTACCTATTTATTCCCTTAATTTCTAAAGGATAGTTTCTTCTATTTTGCACATTCTATAAGTGATACTTCTTAAAGAGGTATCAACTGATAATGAGGGGGCGTTCTTAATGGGTAGACAAGCCGAATTTTGGTCTGAGTCAAAAAACAACAGCAAAATCGACGGTCAACCGAAAGCGAAATCACGCTTCGCTTCGAAACGACCTAACGGCACAATTAACACGCACCCACAAGAACGTATGCGTGCTGCAAATCAGCAGGAAGAGTAGTACAAATTAAATTCCTACACGAGGTGATAAAGATGAGCTACCGTGATCGTTTAGATAGTCGTTCTGAATTATTTAACCATACGTGGACTCGTCCAAAACATGCGAAAGCGCAAGTTAACGGACAGACGCAACAAACCCAGTCTCTCATTATATTGGCAAACGAATGTAAAAAACGCCAATTTTAGAATCTCCTATCTCCTTTAACGCCTACCAAAGATAAAAACCAGAGAGAGATTCACTCTCTGGTTTTTATTTTTCTTGCAATAGGGAAATCGGTATTCCAATTTCTTCCTTATCATTTTGCTTATATCCCCAAGCAAATACCCCATTGAAATACGTAATTTTAAATACCACACCAGGTTCTTCTACTAATTCATATGTCTCACCAATATGGAATTTATTTATATCTATCATATAAGCACGAGCCATAGCCATTTTTCTCATTAATACATCGAATTCATTTACAATTCCAAGTTGCTCAGCCTTTACTGCTTGCTCCTTCAAAACCCCAATTTCTTCCCTTAGCTCATGTGGTGTCATTTCACTGTAGCGTTTTGGCATACCCATCTTATTTCCTCATCCCTCTTCACGTTTCATTTGTAAAAATATATCTATCTCATCAATAGAGAATCCTTTTCGATATAACGCTTGCTTCACCTTATTTTCGAATGTCCAACCATCATACTTCTTATATTTCTCATAATATTTATTCCCATGATAGTGTAACGCTTCTTGTTGCTGTTCGTCATCTTTTTCGTCTTTCAATTCTTCCAAACAAATTTGAATCACATCTCTAGAATATCCTTTACGAACAAGCATTTCATCTAACTTTAGCTTCATTTGTAAAAATGAATGCTTTTGATAAGATTTTTTCTTCTTTTCTATAAGAAACAAAGCATTCTCCATTTGCTTCTCCTTTGGATACTCTTGTAAACTATGTGTAATGATTAAATCCTGAACACCTTTACTTAATAGCCCTCTCCTAATAACAGTTGGACCTTTTTGATTCACATTACTTTGCGTTCGCACGTATGAAATAGCGTACTCTTTATCATTAATATATCGATCATGTAATAATTTCGAAACGACTTCAGAGATGATGGCCTGTCCCACTTCTTTTTTTCGTAAGAAATCTTCTATTTCTTGTTTTGTTCTCATTTGATAGGATAAATAGGAAATCGCTTGTAAATATGCTTTTTGTACCTCTTCATTGTACAAAATATTCCCTAACGCTACTTCATCAATTTCTAAGCCTTTTTGTAACCCATGTTTCATTAAGATTGATTGATTCACACTAAACCCGTACTCTTCGCCTTGACCTTTATCAATATAAATATTAAATCGTTCTTTCGATCGTTTTTGCACTTCTATTTTTGTAATGACAGTCATACTCTCACCTCTCTATTATTTTAACATAGTCAAGGAACGTTTTTTCTTTTCAAGAATATATATAATGAGGAGGAAATGATTGTGAAAATCGCAATTTCTGGTGGCTCTGGCTTTATAGGCAAATCCCTTTCTAGTTTTTTTATTCAAAAGGGATTTACTGTTTACATTCTTACTCGAAAAAAAACTGCTGAAACTTCACACACTAACCTTCAATACGTACAGTGGACACCGGATTTACAGACCTTCCCTCTCTCCTCTATCGATGTAGTTATTAATCTAGCTGGAGAATCTATTAATAGTAGATGGACAAAAAAACAAAAAGAATCAATTTTAAACAGTAGAATTCAAACAACAAAAGGACTCATTAAACAATTACAAACCCTTGAAATAAAGCCACACACATTTATTAATGCAAGTGCCATTGGATACTATGGGACATCTGAAACCGAATCTTTTATAGAACAGCAAGAGACTCCAGGAGATGACTTTTTAGCAAACACAGTATATTTGTGGGAACAAGAAGCATCTAAAGCCCGCTCCATTGGAATAAGAACTATCTACACAAGATTTGGAGTCGTATTGGGCGCAGACGGAGGAGCTCTTCCAAAAATGCTACTTCCCTATCAATTATATATCGGCGGTACACTTGGATCTGGAAACCAATGGTTATCATGGATTCATATAGACGATGTCGTTCGCATGATTGATTTCATCATTCACAAAAAAGAAATTGACGGACCTTTTAATATTACAGCGCCAACGCCAATACGGATGAAAGAGTTCGGTGAAATTATTGCCACTATAACTAGGCGACCTCATTGGCTACCTGTTCCTTCATTTGTACTTCGCGCTTTACTCGGTGAGATGAGTATACTTGTATTAGAAGGGCAACATGTATTACCCAATAAAGCTATTAAACATGGATATCAATACACATTTCCAACAGTTAACCATGCATTACAAAATATCCTCTTGCATACAATGTAGTACTTTTAAAATACAGTTTTACGGGTAGTCTATCTCCTCCAAGACTTCTTACTTTTTAAACACCGGAGCATTACTACACGAAAAACCTTTCAGTTACTTTGTCTAAACCTATTCTACACATTACAAGGTGACGGAAATGAGGTATCTATGAAAATATTGCTCAAACAAGCCATTGTATATCCTATTACATCCCAAAAGTTTCAAGGAGATGTACTCGTTATAGGAGAACGCATTGCCGCGGTCAAACCTCATATTGATACTACTCAGGATATGACCGTTATAGATGCACGAGCTCTTCATCTCTTGCCTGGATTTATTGATGTTCATACTCACCTTGGCCTCTACGATGAAGGTACTGGTTGGGCTGGTAATGATGCAAATGAAACATCCGAAGTTTCAACACCACATATCCGTTCTTTAGACGGGATCCATCCTTTTGATATTGCATTTCAAGACGCTGTACAAAATGGTGTTACGACTGTTCACGTGATGCCTGGAAGCCAAAACATTATCGGCGGTACTACTTGTGTAATAAAAACTGCTGGAACTTGTATTGATCATATGATTATTCAGGAACCTGCTGGTTTAAAAATTGCCTTTGGAGAAAATCCTAAAAAGTTCCATAGCAACGGCACAAAAGAATCAATAACACGTATGGGAATTATGGGTTTACTTCGTGAATCATTCTACGACGCACAACACTACGGACATGAAGCTGATTTTCGAATGCTACCTATTTTAAAAGCACTCCGCCGAGAAATACCGGTACGTATCCACGCTCACCGCGCAGATGATATCACTTCAGCTTTACGCTTTGCGACAGAATTCAATCTTGATTTACGTATTGAACATTGTACAGAAGGACACTTTATTGTTGAAGAGCTTTCGAAACACAATTTAAAAGTTTCAGTTGGACCTACTCTTACACGACGTTCGAAAATCGAATTAAAAAACAAAACGTGGGATACTTATCATATTTTATCGAAAAATGGAGTAGAAGTTTCTATTACAACCGACCACCCTTATACACCAATTCAATATTTAAATGTTTGCGCTGCTATTGCAGTAAGAGAAGGATTAGATGAGAAAACAGCGTTGGAAGGAATCACTATTTTCCCAGCTCGAAATTTACGTTTGGAGGATAGAATTGGAAGCATTGAAGTTGGAAAAGATGCTGACCTCGTGTTATGGACACATCATCCTTTCCATTATTTAGCCAAGCCTGTACTCACTATGATTGACGGAAAAATAATTTACAAAAAAAATAAAAAAAACTAGTTTATTTTTTTGACTAGATACAGTATTATACGATTATAAACTGAATGAAACCATAATCAATTTGTGTCGTGATTATCATTTTCAAATTGATGAATGGGGAAGGCAAATGGTGCGCCACCAGCGTTAGAAACTGGTTCTAGTGGGTTCGATTCCCACCCCGAAATTTTTTAAAGATTGATATAAAAATTTCGAGGGTGGGTGCTTTTTCGTCATGCTACCCTCGTGTGAGGAGGAGTTAGTGTGTTGAAAAAACGCGACTTACACGACAGCCACGTTCTATACGAATTAATGGTGGATCCTGCTGTCTTCCCTTTTGTGCGTCAAAAGGCCTATTCTTATGAAGAATATTTATTTTTAACGAAACAAACAATCGAAGCCGAAGAGCGTGGAGAATTAATCTCACGCACAATTTTAGATGAATGGGGTAACCCCATCGGCACAATTACTTTATTTGATGTGCAAGAAAAAGCTGGATTCCTCGGAACTTGGCTTGGCAAACCATATCATGGTAAAGGATATAATAAATTGGCGAAAGATTCATTTTTTAGCGAACTTTTCTATGAATTAGATATTGAAACGATTTTTATGCGTATTCGTAAAATAAATATTCGGTCTATTAAAGCTGCCGAAAAACTACAATATGTAAATCTAGCAAACGAAACAAGAAAAACCGTTTATGATGAAATTAACGCGCATGAAGAAGTATATAATTTATATGAAATTCCAAAAGATCAGTATACACTTGCAACAATGCGCGATACAACATTCCAAGAAGCACACCAATTAAAAGAGGCGTAATCTAAAAATTCAGAAATGATAATTAATCATTGCTAGTTTGACATATATGTATATCACCCCATGTCTTTGGAAACGATAGATAGTGACTTTAGGACACGAGGTGATTTGTAATGGATAAAAAGAAACGTGATAAAGCAAAAAACACATTATCTAGTACACAAGAAGTTCTCTATCAGCGAGAATTTCGAAAAGCAGATCGTGCAGCGGGCTATCGCTCAAAAAGTATTTAAAGTGAAACTGAATAATTAGAAGGTTTCCCCCCTAATTATTCAGTTTCATTACATAAGATTTTCCAATGAATTAGCAAAAAAGGTTCCTTATTTATAAGGAATCTTTTTTGTGGACAACCTTATCCACAAAAACCGTAGAATTGTGCATAAATTACAAAAGTATTTTACGAATTCATTTATTTAAATGAATTCTAAACGTGAGAATTGTGGATAATTTTCTAAAAATTGTGGACTATGTGGATATAGTTGTTAATATTTCGACTTTACTGTCTAATAGAAGCGCAATCCTTTGTGGATAAAGTGCAACTTTAATCAGTGGGCGTTTTGTTTATCCCCACTGATTATTAGCCCTCACCAATCGGGCTTTTACGGGCAGCCCGACCCCAACCTAACTTCTTTGCTTTCGCTGACTTTTGAGGTAGGGGCCTTACTGCCCACAAATAGCGGGATAAGTTAATAATTCACGTTTATTTTTTTTACAACAATAAAAAAAACCCTCTTTAAATGCTTAAAAGAGGGTTTCATATTAAGTAAAAGATTCGGCAAGAACTGGTGATTTAATAGGTATATGATTCGGCTCTGCATGATTTTCTGCCAAAATTGTATCCACAATATGACCAGCTGGCTCAGGACGATAAATACTTTTCATTGCTTCTTTCATCTGAAGAAGCTTCATATCATCTTGTAATAATGCCTCTGTTTTTGCAAAAACTTCACTATCATCACGAATTACAACTGCAGCTCCTTTTTTTTCAAAATACAACGCATTTTCATTCTCTTGTCCTGGGACAGGTTTATATAAAATGACAGGTACTTGTAATGCTGCTGCTTCGCTTAATGTAATACCACCTGGCTTCGTAATCATACAAGAAGTAACACGGAACAATTCATCAATGTTTTCAACATAACCAAATACTTTTAAAGCATCAGAACTTTGTTCCTGTAGTTCCATTAAATCCTGCTTTAAAGCTTCGTTTTTCCCACAAACGACAACTACTTGTAAGTTTGGTACTGACATAAATGACTGGCATAGCTCTTTTACACTCCCTAGCACACCATGAGCACCTGCTACAATTAGTAACATCTTTTTATCCTTACATAACTGATATTTATTATATATAATTGCTGGATTTATCTTTAGCTCAAAACTGCTACGAATCGGAATCCCTGTTTCAACAATTTGTTCTGCAGGTACACCGATATCAACCATCACTTTTTTCACATGATCGGTTGCTACAAAATAACGATCTACTTCTCGATGGATCCATATTTTATGCACGCAAAAATCCGTTAATACGTTATAAACAGGAATAGAAATACCTATTTGCTTTTTCAATTCTGGTACAGCGATGATTGGAAAGGTATTAATAACAATATCCGGTTTCTCCACCTGTAATAGCGTCTTCAAACGCTTTCTCCCAAAATTCGCATACCAAGATGCTATTTTTTTATCGTAAATTTTCTCTACACCATAATAAAACAAACGATATAATTCTTTTCCTACCGTATAGCTTTTTAAATATAAATATTTTGTAATATCGGTTATAACTGGATGTGATTCTCCAAACAAGTCGCATACAATTACATCTTCGATTCCTTTTTGGCGAAATGTTTGTTCTAATGTTTTTGCCACTTGCACATGACCGTTACCGTAATGTGCAGTTAATATTAAAACCTTGGGGTTTTTTATCAAACAAATCCACTCCTAGCTTTTTGTTTCTCCATATTGCATATACGACAATAGGAAAAACATTTTCCTTAAAAACTACATACTCGGATTCTAATACTTTCCTGTTAGCTATGTATCTGTCGTGGATATGCAAAGCATATAAGATTGACCCCTTAATCCTATCTGTGCTCATATCTTTACATTATACTTTCCTATAAGAGCTTTCGCAATAACTTACAAATGTTCTATATTCCATAATACTCACTCTTTTACTTCTTAATTCTTTTTACTATTTTGATTTCCCTTTACAATTATGTAAATTTCTCCGCTTATTCTTTACAAAAATATGGATATTCCCTTTTCAGTATACTCTTTTCTAAATATATACTCTAGATTTTATTATGAAGAAACAAAAAGCCTAACCAAATGTTTAGGTTAGACTGCTTGTAAAATATGTTTTGCATGTTCAACATTTTCTTCTGTCGGTGGATTCACATCCGCAAGTGGATACTTATGTCCAAGTGCCTCCCATTTATAAACACCGAGCTTATGATATGGCAGCACTTCCACTTTCTTAACATTAGATAGACTTTGAATAAAGTTTGATAATTTTTGCAAATCCTCTTCACCATCGGTAACACCGGGAACCAATACATGTCTTACCCAAATTGGTTTCTTTCTATCCGATAAATAACGAGCAAATTGTAAAATGTGTTCATTTGGTTTCCCTGTTAATTTACGATGTTTCTTTGAATCAATATGCTTCAAATCCAATAAAACTAAATCTGTATACTCCATTAAAATATCTAGCTTATTTTGGAATTCTGGTTCTTCAGAATAACAACCGCCAGAAGAATCGATTGTTGTATGGATACCAGCTTCTTTGCACTTTTTAAACAACTCAATTAAGAAGTCTAGCTGTAATAGTGGCTCTCCACCGCTAACTGTTATACCGCCTCCAGAAGCTTCAATAAATGGAAGGTAACATGTCACATCCTGCATCACTTCTTCAACTGTTATTTCTTTACCTTTACCGATTTCCCATGTATCAGCATTATGACAATATTGACAACGTAATAAACACCCTTGTGTAAATATGACATAACGAATCCCTGGGCCATCAACAGTACCACAAGACTCTACAGAATGTATTCTTCCTTTTACCATGTTACTTCCTCCTTTATTGAAACAGCCTCCCTCCGCTATATATTAAAAGCGGAGGGACACTTTTTTCACTTACATGCTTTCATGCATTGTACGGTTTATTACATCAATTTGTTGTTCACGAGTTAATTTAATAAAGTTAACAGCGTAACCAGATACACGAATTGTTAATTGTGGATATTTTTCAGGATGCTCCATTGCATCCATTAATGTTTCACGGTTAAATACGTTAATATTTAAGTGGTGTCCTTCTTTTATTGCATATCCATCAAGCATAGATACTAAGTTGCGTACTTGTACATCATCTTCTTTACCAAGTGCTTTTGGAATAATAGAGAATGTATTTGAAATACCATCTTGTGCATCTTCATATGGTAATTTAGCTACAGATAATAATGATGCTAATGCACCTTTTGTATCACGGCCATGCATTGGGTTTGCGCCCGGTGCAAATGGTTCTCCAGTACGACGTCCATCTGGAGTGTTACCAGTTTTCTTACCGTATACAACGTTAGATGTGATTGTTAAGATTGACATTGTATGAACAGAATTACGGTATGTTTTATGTTTGCGAAGCTTGTTCATAAATGTTTTCACAAGATTTACTGCAATTTCATCTACACGATCATCATTGTTACCGTATTTAGGGAAATCTCCCTCAATTTCGAAATCAACTGCAATACCATTTTCATCACGAATTGGTTTTACTTGTGCATATTTAATTGCACTTAAAGAATCTGCTACTACAGATAATCCAGCGATACCTGTTGCCATTGTACGAAGAACATTTGTATCATGAAGTGCCATTTCAATACGTTCATAGCTATATTTATCGTGCATATAGTGAATTACATTTAATGTATTTAAGTATAGACCAGCTAACCATTCCATTGTCATATCGAATTTACGCATAACTTCTTCATAATCTAATACTTCAGAAGTAATTGGTGCGTATTCAGGACCAACTTGTGCTTTTGACTTTTCATCTTTACCACCGTTAACCGCATATAGTAATGCTTTCGCTAAGTTTGCACGTGCTCCGAAGAACTGCATTTGTTTACCGATTCTCATTGCTGATACACAACAAGCAATACCGTAGTCATCACCGTAGTCAGGACGCATAATGTCATCATTTTCGTATTGAATTGCTGATGTTTTAATAGACATTTTCGCACAGTAGTTTTTAAAGTTCTCTGGTAATTGTTTAGACCAAAGAACTGTTAAGTTTGGTTCTGGAGCTGGTCCTAAATTATCTAATGTATGCAAGAAACGGAATGAGTTTTTTGTTACTAACGGACGACCATCTAACGCCATACCACCGATAGATTCAGTTACCCAAGTTGGATCTCCAGAGAATAGTTCATTGTAATCAGGTGTTCTTGCAAATTTCACAAGACGTAATTTCATAATGAAGTGATCCACAATTTCTTGTGCTGCTTCTTCTGTTAAAGTACCATTTGCTAAATCTCTTTCAATGTAAACATCTAAGAATGTAGAGGTACGTCCAAGGCTCATTGCTGCCCCGTTTTGCTCTTTAATTGCTGCAAGATAAGCAAAGTATAACCATTGGAAAGCCTCTTGTGCATTTGTAGCTGGCTTAGAAATATCGAATCCATGAGAAGCAGCCATCTGTTTTAACTCTTGAAGTGCACGCATTTGCTCAGATAATTCTTCGCGTAAACGCATTGTATCTTCGCTCATTACACCACCAGTTAAATTATAATCAGCTTTTTTCGCTTCAATTAAATGATCTATACCATATAGCGCTACGCGGCGATAGTCACCGATAATACGTCCACGTCCATATGCATCTGGAAGACCAGTAATAACACCTGATTTACGAGCCGCTTTCATTTCTGGTGTGTATGCATCAAATACACCTTGATTATGAGTTTTACGCCAGTCTCTGAAAATACTGCTAAGTTCTTTATCCATTTCATATCCATACGCTTCACACGCTTGTTCCGCCATACGAATACCACCATATGGTTGTAAAGAACGTTTAAATGGTTTATCAGTTTGGAAACCGACCACTTTTTCAATATCTTTATTTAAATATCCTGGTTCATGTGATGTAATAGAAGAAACAATTTTTGTATCCATATCAAGAACGCCACCGTTTTCACGTTCCTTTGTTGTTAAATCCATTACTTGATCCCAAAGTTTTTTCGTTTCTTCAGTTGCTTCCGCTAAGAAAGAGTCTTCTCCCTCGTAAACGTTTACATTATTTAAAATGAAATCGCGAACATCAATCTCTGCTTTCCATTTTTCACCTTTAAAGTTTTCCCACGCGTTTTTTACATTTTCTAATACTTGAGTCATCCTAATCTCCTCCATTTTTGATTAGTACAGGACTACGTTTTTTTATATAACAGCTTACACACTTAGAATACTACTTTTTTTCGAAAGTGAACGAAATAGTTGTGACATGTTTGTGAAACATTGAGCAAACCACTGTATACATAGTGTTAACTTCATATAAAACTCTTTATAATTAACCCTTTCTTTAATTGTATTTTTTTGGTATTCTTATATACGAGTCCTATTTTGTAATATAAGAACGATACCCATTGTAGATCTGTAATACTCTTATCTCCTAATCTGTTATAGTTTTTATAACAGAGCAAAAAAGTGTACATACGTTGTACACTTTTTTTGTTACTACTCTAAAACATCTCTTTTTCTATTCCCATCATAGAATCCACCACGACTACCTTCCAATACAATTAATTGCTCTAACCCTTCTATATGATCACCTATAATTCGAAGGACAGCTGGAGGATGACCTATTTTTGCAAAATGTTCACTGGGACGAATACGGTTCATCTTATCGACCTCAACACGACTTACACATGCGATTTCGAATCCTGAAAGAATAGCTTTCACTTGCGCTACGCAAGGTGACAGTAAAGATCTATACCCAATTGCTTGCAAACATGTACGGCTAAACGCATTAGGTACAGCAATAAGAGAGCCTACTCCTAAATCTTTTCTATCACAAGCTAAATTTAATGCATATTTAAATGCTGTTACAAGATGAAGTGGTACTCTCAAATCTAAATAATGATTTAAATCATTTAATGCGACATCCGTTCCATCTGCAATAGCTTTTGCAAAGGGATATAGCTCACTAGCTGGAATAACAAAATCACCGTCTATAAATAAAACAATTTCTCCTTTTGCAAAATAAGTTCCAAGCGAACGCCCCACATCGTTTCCAAGTGCTTCTTTATACACAATTGTTGTTGCTCCCTTGTCTTTTGCAATTGTTGCCGTTTTATCGGACGAACCATTTACAACAACGATGATTTCAAAAGCTTCAATTTTGCGAAGCTCTTCTATAAGGTTTCCAATTGTTTTCTCTTCATTTTGCACAGGAATAATTACCGATAATTGCTCTCCTTTATACAACTTAGATGTAACGCCCCATCCTTGATAAAAATCTTCAAAATTTAGAGTATGATAGACACTCTCTCTTTTCCTATTTCCATCATAATATCCTCCGCGCCCATCGCTGCCTAATATCCGCTCTGCTACAGCTTCTATATGATCACCTATCATTCGTTTTTCAGATTGAGAAAGATCCGTGCCATATGCAGCATGCTCGAATGGACGAAATTTATTTGGCGTAATAACTTCAATTGCACAATGACGACTAATTCTCCATTTACTTTGTGCTAGGCGTAGATGAGCCACAATAGGATTAACAAAACATTCGTATCCAATACTTTGCACAACTTCCTTCGTCAGCGCATGAGGTACAGATAATAAAGAATCAATTTTTAATTCTTCACGCTCTAACATTGCATTTAATATTTGGCGCCATACTGTCACGGAGTGCGGTTTTTGTTTCTTTAAAAATAATGCGTCTACATTATTTAAAACGATGTCCGCCTGATCATGTAAAATCGGATTAAGGAATAATTGTAATTTTGAAGTTTGAATAGCAAAATCTCCATCTACAAACAGTAATACATCACCTATCGCATGTTTTGCACCAACTGCGCGTCCAACGTCGTTACCAAGTGACTCTTTATACTGGATTACTGTACATCCTAAGCTCTCAGCAATCGCTTCTGTACCATCATTACAACCATTTGCTACTACAATAATCTCTACTGGATTCAATGGTTTTACCGATTGAACCACATCTGAAATCGTATCCACTTCATTACATACGGGAATAATAACTGATAACGACTTAGCCATTGTTTTCTTCACGAAACCATTTAATAGTTTCTTTCAATCCTTGTTCCCACGTTACTTTCGCTTGAAACTGAACAAGTTCTCTTAATTTCGTTACGTCTGGTCTTCTATTTGGAATCTCTTCAAATCCATGTGGATATACTTCCTCAAATGGAACGTGCACAATTTTGGAAATAGACTTCGTTAATTTTTTTATATCTTCCGCTACTACCCTTATATTTTTTTCATTCTCAGAACCTATATTAATAATTTCACCATTTACCTTCTCATCCATTGCACAAATTGTTGCCTCGACCGCATCACTTACATACGTAAAGCAGCGTGTCTGCTTTCCATCTCCATACACGAGAATATCGTCACCTTGCAAAGCCGCACGAATAAATCGTGGAATTACTCCTGCGTACGGACCATCTTTCGCTCTTGGACCATAAATATTAAAATACCGAACAATCGTTACAGGTAAACCTTCTAATGCGTACCCTAAACATAATGTTTCCTCTAACGTTTTACAAATTGCATAACTCCAACGTATTTTGGAAGTTGCACCGTATAAACGATCTCCTTCTTCAGAGAATGGCGGCTCTCCCTTTCCATATACTTCAGAAGTAGATGCAAATACTACTTTCTTCTTCCCTTTTAACGCTGCTTGTAAAATATTTCTCGTTCCATCGAAATTTGTTTCAATAAGCTCTACACTTTTTTCCATTGTAGTTTTGACTCCCAAAATTGCAGCTAAATGAAACACCACATCATGTTGATTCACTAATTCATAAATTGAATTTTTATCTAAAACGCTTATTGGAATAACCCGGAGCTCTTTCATTAACTCATTATGATATTTATTTTTTCCTTTATAGAAGTTATCCACAATAGTAACTTCATAACCTCTTTTCACCAACTCTTCAGCTAAATGCGAACCAATAAATCCTGCTCCACCTGTAATTAAACATTTTTCACTCATACACTCACCTTCTTTACGATTCCACGTGTATCTATTAATCGCTCAATCCCTTTAAAAAGATTCCAATCGATACTAGAGTGATCCGTTACAATTAAAATACAATCTGCTTGTTTAATTCTTTGTTCATCTAATGGAACAGATTGATATAGTGTATCTCCAATTTTCGCTGTAGAAATATACGGATCATGATATTCTATCTTGTATCCTTCTTTTATTAATAATTGAATAATTGGCAACGCCGGTGATTCTCTCAAATCATTTACATCTTTCTTATATGCAATCCCTACTATTAAAACCGTTGCGGGTGATTGCACCACACCTTTTACTTTCCCGATTATTTTCGCTGGCATTTCTTCATTAATTACATGTGCTGCCTCAATTAATTGACTAATTGCTCCAGCCTTTCTTATTCTCCATTGAAAATATAAAGGATCTACTGGAATACAGTGTCCTCCTATTCCTGGTCCTGGCCAATACGGAGTAAATCCAAACGGTTTTGTAGATGCCGCTTCAACCACCTCATAAAAATTAATATTCAAACTTTCACAAAGTATATTTAACTCATTTACTAATGAAATATTAACTAAGCGCTGAATATTTTCAAATAGCTTACACATCTCGGCCACTTTCGGAGAGCTAACCGGAACAACGATGTCAAACACCGTACTATACAAATTCTGCACTTTTTGTTTGCACAGCTCTGTCTGTCCACTAATGACCTTCGGAATAGTTTGTACTGAATACTTGCTATTCGCTGGATCAATTCGCTCAGGTGAATACCCAATATAATAATCTTCCCCTACCTTTTTACCTGTTTGAGAAATAATAGGAATGATAACTTCCTCCAGTGTACCTGGATATGTGGAGCTTTCAAAAATGAAGGTTTGTCCTTCTTGAAGGTGTTGTTGTATATAATGGGAGGCTGAAACGAGTGCACTTAAATCGGGTTCTTTATTCTCATTAATTGGCGTTGGCACAGTCACAATAACATACTCACTATTTTGCAACTCCGCAACACCTTTATCTGGTGTATTTACCATTAATTTTCTCTCGTTCAATAATTTTTGTAATACGTTAGAAGAAACATCAGGAATATAACTTTCTCCTTTTATAATTGATTCTATTTTTCTAGTATCCTTATCTAATCCAAGTACAGCATGTCCTCTTTCTGCAAAAAGGACCGCCAAAGGAAGGCCGACATACCCTAATCCAATAATAGTTACTTTACTACTGGCATCCATCTGTATTTTCTTCTTCCCTTCTCAATTGTTGAATCACATCTCTATCCCTTTCTCCATCTGTAAAACCTCCACGCTCGTCTGTATGTTTTAATAAATAAGCAATCGCCTCAAGCTGATCGCCGAAAATACGATCAAATGCAGGAATTCTTCCATTTACAAACCCATGCTGTTCTGGACGTACACGGTTTGGTTTTATTACATCAACAAAGCTTATTGCTCTTATAGAGAAATTAGCTAAAATAGCTTTCATTTGAGCTAATGGTGGAATGACGAGGGATTCGTATCCAATCTTCTCTATTACTTTTTTATGCATAGCGTGTGGTACTGCCGTTAATGAGTTGTTCCATAAGTCTGGTCGTTTTGCCACCAAATTCACGAAATATTTCCCCATACTAATTGGATCTGCGGGGTGAAACATATCTAATAAACACTGTAAATCATTTAACGCCACATCACTTCCATCTTCAATAGCATGTAAAAATGGAATTAGTCTTTTGGCCGGAATAGCAAAATCACCATCTAAAAACAAACAAATATCAGCCGTAGCATGCATCGCTCCTATTGCTCGGGCTACATTATGTCCAAGCGCTTCTCCGAATTCAACAACAATAATATTCTCTAGCTTCGCTTGTTTAATTGTCTCAACATCCGCTCCATTCGCAACAACTATAATTTCATCTACACCTGCTTTTTTCACTTCCTGTATGACAGATCTTATAGTCATTTTTTCTTCTGATACGGGTATAATAGCACTGTATTTCGCTTTTTCCTTTTGTAATAAAACTGGTTTATACTTCCCTATAAACTCTCTATCCCTGTTTCCCTCCGAAAAACCGCCACGTTTACCATATGTTTCGATTACGTATTGCAAAGCACGTAAATGATCACCCATAATGCGACTAGTCGCTTTCGGATAAGGAGAACCAGGTGATGTACCAGTATGCACAGGACGAACTTTATTTGTATGAATTACATCAACCGAAGCCATATCGACAATATCTACTCCTCTAGACATCGCCATCGCTTGAAATAGTGCTGGATCTGCTAAGTTCCACCACCCAAGATTCTGAATAACTTCCCTACTCACCGCATGTGGAATTGCAATTAAAGAACCAACAACAAGCTCTTTTTTATTCAAATAACGATTCAACATACATTTTCCAACTGTTGTATAATGTGGTCTCATCTTTAAATACACAGACCATGTTAAATTATTCACAACGATTTGATGACCCTGCTGAATTCCTTTCACGAAACGTTGTAGCTCTACATTATCAATGACGATATCACCATCTAAAAATAATACGATGTCACCTTTTGCTTCCCTAGCTCCAATTGCCCGTCCAACATCATTGCCAAGAGAATGTTTATAATAAATCACGCGGCAACGATGTTGTAATGCTATTTCTTTCGTCCCATCTGTTGACCCATTATCTACTACGATAATTTCATATGGTTCGAGCTTCTCTACTTCTACTAAAACTTGAGATAAAGTACTTGCTTCATTATGCGCTGGAATAACAACTGATACTTTCATACTTGTATCACTCTTACCCTTCCAAGCGAACATAAGCAATAATAGGAATACGCACAAGTACATCTTCAGGTGGTCCATAAGAAGGAGCTGTACGAACACTTACTGCCCCGTCCGTCACAGATAAAAGAATACCTGCAACAATTTCGGCCGCTGTTACAACTTGCACTAATTCACCAACATGGTTACGCAATTCATCAGTAAATAACATATATAAGTCTCCTTTCTTACGCTTCTTTCATTGATATAATACTTGTAAATGGTAATAAAACTTCTGTTCCTATTCCTTCTTGCAGCGTTAAGAAATCGTCACCAACGGCTACAATAACACCTGTTAACTGTCCAACTGTCACAGTAATTTCTACGTTTTTACCTAAATATTGCTTTGCAATTTCTTTAAATGGTGATGTATTGCATTCTTTTAAAATGTTACAAATAATAGATTGAAATTGACTTGATTCTATAAACTCTTCCGTAGCTTGCTTAGAATTTCTTTGAATAAACTTTGCAAAGTTTTGCGAAAATAAAAGTCGTTCCACAGCAGGCAGTAACTTGTCATCTAAAAAATAGCCTAATTGTCTATTAAACAGTCTGGATAATTTATGCCAATATTTTCTGAACAGACACATATGCTTCTCCTCCTATTATTTTTAAAGTATAAAAATTTACATCCATACATCTTAATTTATACAAAGCAGACTTTTTTTGTGATAGGTAAGGCATACATTTTCTAAAAGAAATAATTGTTTCAGAGCATAAAAAAAGATAGATAGTTTCCCATCTGTCTTTATATATATATTAATTTTCAATTGTCACAATGGCAGCTACGCCGTAATACACAAAATTCGTTTCGCATTGCATGCATGATGCTACTGTATACTCATAAACCTCCCATTTTCCATTTATTTCATTATCGAACCGCACATATATTTCCTCAATACAAAAAAGACTATCCAAAAGGATAGCCTCTTACACTTCAATATTCCGCAACATCGTATAAATGTCGTTATTCACTTTACCAAATGATTTAATGTTATTTTGAATGTTAGATAATAAAACCACATGTACACTACCATTTTTACTAAAACCATTTAAGCAATTCCAACCTGGCATTACACCGTGATTTGAATAGCTTCCTGGATCTACATACCAGCCAAATCCATAATCCTTTTTCACGGCTGTAAACATTTGATTATAACTCTCTTTTGAAATTAATTTTCCAGAAAAGAGTGCTTCATTAAATAAATATAAATCATGCGCGCTCGTATATATATCACCACAACCATATAGTTGTGACATGCTCGGAATATTAGGTGTTGTCATATTGTTATTCACTATTTTATAACCCGTTGATGGGAATCTTGTTTGTTCCAACGCTGTACCGAAACCAGAATGTTTCATACCCGCAGTCGCAAAAATATGTTGTTTTATATATTCTTCGAGCGACTGTCCACTTACCTTCTCAGCAATGTAAGCAAGTATAGAGTAGTTCGAATCGGAATACTTCCATTTCTCTCCTGGACTCCCGATACGCTTTTGATTTCCTATCCTCTTTATCAGTTCTTCATGAGAAATATCCTCTTTTCCCTGCTCATATTCCGGAATGCCTGATGTATGTGTTAGTAGATGTTTTAACTGAATGCTATTACCTTGAGGAAAGTCTGGAATATACTTTGCAACTGTATCCTCTACTTGTAACTTATTTTGATCTTTGAGTTGCATAATAGCAGTCGCCACAAATGCTTTTGAAATAGAACCAATATAAAAGGTCGTCTCTGAATTATTCGACACTTGCTTCTCTTTATTAGCCATGCCGTATCCTTTATTCACAAGAACTTTCCCATTCTTCACAATAACAGCTGTCCCACTAAATCCCATGCTCTGTAAATATTGATCCAATTGAGCGTTTTCATTAATTTCTTGAGGCGGTCCCTCAGCAGGTTTCTCTATAACTTGCGCCTGTTTTATCTGTTCTTCCTGTTCTTTTTGTTTTCTTTGTTTTTCAGCTTCTTGCCTTTTCACTTCTTCTATCTTTTTTATCTCTTCTTGCTTCTTCATTTTTGCTGCTGCTTTTAAAGTTTCCTCTTTTTTATTATGCGCAACAATTTTTGTATACATGAAATATACAAGTGAAAATAGTAGGACGAGAATGATTGTTCTTTTTATGTATACAATCGGACGACGTACTTTCCCATTAACAGTATTTTTTTCCTGATCCATGATTACCTTTTTCCCCTTATTTACCGATAATTTAATTCATCTACACAAGACTTTCTCCAAATCATTTCAGTAGATTATAGACATTCCATTCTATGTCATCCCTACTTTATCACGCGCTGAACATATTACCAACCTATATGTATAAAAAAGAAAAAGAAAATTTACAAAAGTAAGATTCCCTTTAAAATTTCAACATAATAAAAGAGGATATCCTGTAAAAGACTGGTGTTATCAATCTTTTTGGATATCCTCTTATCTAACTATTTATACGTGTTTTTTCATATCATCGGCAACAGATTCAACATTTGTACCTACGATAACTTGTACACTTGTGTTACTTAATTTCATAACGCCTTTTGCACCTGCGCGTTTTAATGCTGGTTCATTTACTAAACTTGCATCTTTCACTTGTAAGCGTAAACGCGTTGCACAGTTATCAATAACTGCTAAGTTTTCTTTTCCGCCTAAAGCTGCTACGTAAGTTTCACCAATTGAACCTGCAACTGGTGCATCACCCTCTTCAGCTAACTCATCGTCATCTTCACGACCAGGAGTTTTCAAGTCGAACTTCTTAATTAAGAAGTAGAATACTGCAAAATAAATTGCTRCATAAATTAAACCGATTCCTGCTAATAATACAGGTTTTGTTGCAATACCGAAGTTTAAAACGTAATCGATTGCACCGGCACTAAATGAGAAACCATCATGAATGCCAAGTGTTGTTGTAATGAATAAAGAAAGACCTGTTAATACTGCATGAATACCATATAGTACTGGAGATAAGAACATGAATGAGAATTCAATTGGTTCTGTAATACCAGTTAAGAATGAAGTTAATGCTAGGCCACCTAACATACCTGTAACCATTTTACGTTTTTCTGGTTTCGCAGCCGCAATCATTGCGAAACATGCTGCCGGTAAACCGAACATCATGATTGGGAAGAAACCAGTCATAAACATACCTGCTGATGGATCTTTTGCGAAGAAGCGTGCAATATCACCATGAACGATATCACCAGCTGCGTTTGTAAAGTCACCAAGTACAAACCAGAAGTATGTATTCATTACGTGGTGTAAACCGATTGGAATTAATAAACGGTTTAATAATCCGAATAAACCAGCACCAACTGAACCTAAGTTTACGATACCGTGTGCTACTGAATCAATACCACTTTGAATTGTTGGCCAAATTTGACCGAATACTAATCCTAACAGAAGCATTACAATTGAAGTAATGATTGGTACGAAACGTTTTCCAGCAAAGAATCCTAACCATTCTGGTAGTTTAATCTTATGGAATTTGTTGTATAGTAATCCAGCAACAACCCCAGCAATAATACCACCGAGTATGGCCATATTTATTTTTGGCGTTAACGCCGCTGCTTTTGAAACTTTTGTCATTGTATCTGCTAATTTAGTTGGATCTGCTGAACCGACTAAATCCTGAACACTTTTCAATTTATCATTCAGCTCTGCTGCTGAATATGCCTTACTTAGAGCGTTTGTTGTATTTTGTAAAACAAGATATCCAATTGCCCCAGCAAGTCCTGCTGCTCCACTACCATCAATAGACAAACCTATTGCAACACCAATTGCAAAAATAAGTGCTAAATTATCAAAAATTGCTGCACCGGCCTGTGCCATAACAGGAATATTAAATACATCTTCTTGCCCTAAACGAAGCAATAATCCTGCTGCTGGTAGCACTGCGATTGGAAGCATTAACGCTTTACCAATACGTTGTAAAAACTGCAACATTTTAATTCCCCCTATCAAATTTATGAAATCGTTATCATTATAAGTACGCCTTAGAAAACGCTTTCTATTTACATAACCATAATAACATATAGTTGTATAGATGTGTAGTTTTTATTTCTGAACTTTTTATGGATAAATCTCCTATTTCCAAACTGTTATATAAAAGGAAAATTTTCCTTTTATATAACACGGAATAATCGAAACTGAAGACTCACTATAGAACATTCAACTTTCGTTTTATCATTCCACTTTTTCATGTTATTATTTATTTCCGAGCATATCGGGAAAAGTAAACTTAGTTAATTCGAAATAGGAGCGTTGGTACTATGCAGTGCATTGAAACAAACAACTTACAGCAGTTGTTAGAACAAGTAAAACCATATACGAAAAAAGGAAAACTTGCTACTTATATCCCCGAACTAGGAAATGCAAATCCAGATGATCTAGGGATTGCTATTTTTCATAAAGAAACAGCATATATCCATGCTGGTAACTCACAAACACTATTTACTCTTCAAAGTATTTCTAAAGTAATTACACTTGCCCTTGCCCTTTTAGACCGTGGTGAAGAATATGTATTTTCTAAAGTTGGAATGGAACCAACTGGTGACCCATTTAATTCTATTATTAAGCTTGAAACGACAAGTTCTTCCAAGCCTCTTAATCCAATGATTAATGCGGGTGCATTAGCTATTACAAGTATGCTAGCTGGTAATGATAACGAGGAGAAGATGGAACGCATTCTTCAATTTGTGCGTGATATAACAGACAATCCTACTATTAGTTATTCTTCTAAAGTTGCCACTTCTGAATTAGAAACAGCTTACTTAAACCGTTCACTTTGTTACTATATGAAACAAAATGGCATCATCGATAACGATATTGAAGAACTTATGGATTTATATACGCGTCAATGTGCAATTGAGGTTAACTGTATCGATCTAGCACGTATTGGTTTAATCTTTGCAATGGATGGATATGATCCTTATAAAAAGAAACAGATCATCCCTAAACATATTACGAAAATTTGTAAAACATTTATGGTTACTTGCGGGATGTATAATGAATCTGGTGAATTTGCAATTCGTGTTGGAATCCCTGCAAAAAGTGGTGTAGCGGGCGGAATTTTCGGCTGCGTAAAAGGCGAAATGGGAATCGGTATTTTCGGACCAGCTTTAGATGCAAACGGAAATAGTATCGCTGGTTTTAAAATTCTTGAATTACTTTCTGCCCAAGAAGGTTGGAGTATGTTTTAATTTAGAAGTTATCCTGCTATATTGGCAGGATTTTTTATTTCACAAAAATCCGTTCTACTAGGCATCAACACACTTCAAAAAACAGTAATAAAAGTTCTCTTTATTATGCATATTTGCTCCCCCCTCCTGAATAATATAGTACAACCTAGCGCTGTATGTGGAGGTGTAAAAGATGAAACTCATATTTCAAATGGAGAAACAACCTGTTCTCGAAAAAACAATTCTTCTTTTCATATTGAGTATTGTAGAAAGTTTGAAACTAAAAGTTGTTTCACTCGATGAAGCTCACCGATACATATTCAATTTAGAAGTGCTTGAACTATTAATGGATCGGAACATCGATGATCAAGTACTAGAACTTATTCATTTCGGAATGGGACTTGAAGACATTTACCATGTACTTCCCGAAGAACTTGAGCATAGTATCGAAGAACTGAAATGGCTTTGTATTCAAGTTTTAAGTGAGTACAGTATGCATGATGATGAATGTGCACAACTAATTGAAGATATACGCTAAAAAGCACCTATGCAGGTGCTTTTACTTTTTTAAACCTTTTTACACACAAAGATTTGTATAATACTTACAATCTTTCATTACCGTGAAAAGATTTCACGTCGATATATGCAATTTCTTAGTGTATTTCCAAGGAAATACTCGAATACTGTTTTCCCTATCATTCTTACAACAATTGATCAATTCCAATAAGAATTAATAACACACCTGCAATTATAGTTGCCCATTTCCCTAAGTATTCAGCTAAAAATCTTTTACCAACATACGTAAAACCACTAATACAAATAAAACTAAAAACTCCAGAAATACATGCCGTAAGCCAAAGATTTAAATTTGTTACTCCAGCATCAAATCCACCTGCAATATTGTTTATGGACAATGCAACTCCTAAAACAATTGCTTCAGAAAAACTAATTGTTTTAGAACCATCAAAATCTGCTTTTTCTGGATCACGTAAAACCCCCATAAGTACACTACTATCTTTAGATTCTACGGTATCTTTTTGACTCAAGAAAGGCTGACATAAAATAAACACCCCGATTATTCCTAAAACGATTGCTCCAATAATGTTTGCTGTGAACTCTGAAATAAATAATGCGATCCAATTCCCAAAAAATCCAGCTAGTAAAGTAAATAAAAATCCAAAAAATGCGATGATAAAATTGTTAAGCCACGAAATTCGAATTTTACGAATGCCATATGCAATCCCAACACCTGCATTATCTAAATTAGACGCAATCCCGATTAAAAAAATTGAAAATAAACCTGCCGTACTCATCATGCAGTCACCCCTTTTCTCACTTTTCATTGCATATTATGAAAATGTTGAGCAACTGTGCCTGTCTGTTTCATATACTTGTAATAAATGCTCAACATTTTTTCAACGATAGACAATAGAAAAGGAGTGCCTACATTATGCCCAATGAAAATCCAAATGAGCGGCTCGGTAAATTAATAAAGAAACTGTTAAAGGAGCGCGCTCTATCTATGCGCCAACTAGGAACACTTACAAATATTGATCCTGCAACAATTTCAAGAATAATTAATGGCAAACAACAACCGAAGCAAAACCATTTACAAAAATTCGCAAACTGTCTACAAGTTCCACCGCAATTATTACTTGATGAAATGTACCCTGACTCTCCACACATAAATAAGGAAAAAGCAGATATGTACACATCTCTCGATACAATTCAGCAAACATTACAATCCTCTAACCTATTCGACTTCGAATACACAACAACTCGTGTGAAACAAGAACTTGAAAATTACGAGCGCTATGCTCAAACTACAGAAGGCGAAAAACGTATTCACGAGAGTTTCAAAAGTAAAATAGAACAAATTGATAGTGCTGGTCCTTTCATTGAGCAATTAACAAATATGTACCAACAATTTTGTACAGAAACCATTTCAACCGAAGAGCGTGCAATTATTGGGGGTGCCTTACTATATTTCATTTTATCAACAGACATTATCCCCGATTATCTTTTTCCAATCGGCTATTTAGATGATGCGATTGCCGTTGAATTAGCTAAAGAGAAATTAATTGAAATAAAACGAAAAACATAGAAAAATAAAGAACTATTTCAGTTGTTTATGTTCAACTCTGAAATAGTTCACTAAAAAAGCGTACAAGTACATACCTGTACAATTTCAACATACTAATCTATTTTTTTGTATGACACCATTCATATATGAACGCTGTTATTACTTTTGTAAATTCAATTAACTGCTCAACTTCAACTTTCTCATTTATTGAATGAGCTTCTTCTAATGTACCTGGTCCGTAAATAACAGCTGGAATGTTAAACTCACTAAACCATCCGCCATCAGTTACCGTTGCTGACATATTTAAAATTGCATTTTTAGATAAAATAGATTCATGTACTGAACTTAGCGTTTTTACAGCAACATGTTCGCTATCTACTTCTAAAGAAGGAAAAATTTCGCCACGATCCACAATCATTGATTCTCCGCCCCACTTAAATTGTGGTGGGTTCTCGCTTAACCATGGATCTGCTGCTGCCACTTTTCCTAAATACTCTTCTATTTCTTCTATTATTTGTTCATGCGTTTCATTTGGATAAAAATGTACGGTTATCCACAATCGGCACTTATCCGCAATAAATGCCGCATGACGTCCTCCTTCAATAACAGCTGGATTAATTGTTGTTGTTCCAGATGGATAGCCTTCATATGTTTTCATGACTGCCCAATGACGCTCTAATTCTTGTAAGCTTTGGACAATCTTCATCATTTTCTCAATCGCACTTGCGCCAAACAAACGGCCTCCAGCATGAATCATTTGTCTACGTGTTGCATCATGAAACGTTTGCGGGCTTTTCACTGTAATCCATCCAGTAATTACGCCTCCCTGCCCTTGCATATGTAAATTACTTGTATCAACTACTACTGCAAAATCAGCATCATAACCACGCTTACAACATTGAAGTGTCCCTGCTTCTCCTACTTCTTCGCCAATTACCGATTGAAAAATTAAATCTCCAGGTAATTCAATTCCCACTTCTTCTAAAAGCTGAATAGCAAATAAGGCTCCAGCTAGTCCACCTTTCATATCTGCCGCGCCTCTCCCAACTAACCAACCATCTTTTATAAACGGCTCAAATGGATTTGTTTCCCACGGCTCGTCCTTTGATACTTCTGCAACATCTATATGTCCATTAATAATGAGACTTTTATGTGACTCACTTGCTATCCCTTTTTTCACTCCAACAACATTCGGATCATTCGGATATACATCCCACTTATCAATACTAAAATTTCGTTTTTTTAGAAACTCTGCCACAAATTCTTGCGCCTCATTTGTATTTCTTGCTGGTGGTGCTGGTGTTTCAAAGCGAATTAAAGCTTTTGTAAGTTCTAGTAGCTCGTCTTTTCGTAAATCAATCTGTTTTAATAGCTGTGAAACTTCTTGATTCATTGCTAATTCCCCTTTGCATACGTAGTATGTTTCCAGCTTTATTTTTACAAAAAAAGAGACTGTTTACAATTCTACAGTCTCTAAATTCCTTGTTATTATAAATTAAATTTCAACTATAAACTTTCTAATTCTGTTGTATTCATCTTTTCGATATGTTCTATTTTACTTTTCTTACTTCTTGTAGCACGGTAAAACAGTAAACAAACGATCATAAATGGAATACCACAATATAATGCCATTCTTTGTTCTGGAATAAAAGCCATAGCTACAATTACTGTTAAATTTAATACTAAAGCAAGAATTGGAACAAATGGATACAGTGGTGTTTTAAATTTCAAATCCTTAATATCTCCCCCTTGCTTCACGTATTTCCTTCTAGCTAATAGGTTAGATAAAGCAATAGATGCCCAAACTAATATCGCTCCAAACCCAGCAATAGAAAGAAGCCATAAATAAACTGTATCTTCCGCATAAATACCTGATAGTAATGAGAGACACCCTACAAACGTACTTACAATCAATGCATAAATAGGAACACCGTTTTTAGATAACTTACCAAAAATCGGGCTAATCATTCCTTGATTAGACATAGACCATAGCATACGGGAAGTTGCATATAATCCTGAATTCGCAACTGATAGTACCGCTGTAATAATAACGAAATTTATAATATCAGCCGCATAAGGAATACCAATTTTATCAAATACAACTACGAATGGACTTTCTATAACTCCTGCTTGCTGCCAAGGAAATAGTCCCGCAAGAATAAAAATAGATAGTACAAAGAAAATAAGTATGCGCCAAACTGTATTATTAATTGCCTTCGGGATAGTTTTCTCTGGATTTTCACTCTCACCAGCTGCAATACCAACTAGTTCTGTTCCTTGGAAGGAAAAATTAACTGCAATCATCGTAATTAAAATGGCTGATAATCCATTTGGGAACAATCCACCATAATCAGTAAAGCTAGAAAACATCGGCGCTGGTTCATTTCCTTTCATATCTAGAAAACCAAACATTGCTGCCCCGCCCAAAATAATAAATGCAATGATTGTAATTACTTTAATACTTGCAAACCAGAATTCAACTTCCGCAAAACTTCTTGAAGATAATGCATTAATAGCAAAGAGCAACACTGCGAACACTACACACCAAATCCATGACGGTACATCAGGAAACCATCGTTTCATCAAAATACTAACTGCAATTAGTTCAATGCCTATCGTAGCCGTCCAGTTTAGCCACGACATCCATCCCACTACATAACCCGCTGCAGGTGAAATATGTTTTGTAGCATATGTTTGATACGATCCTGCATCCGGCATCGCGACTGCTAACTCCCCAAGACAGAGCATCGTTAAATACATAACAAATCCACCGACAAGATACGCTACAATCGCTCCTCCAGGTCCAGCTTCATGAATTGTATAACTGGATCCTAAAAAAAGCCCAGTACCAATAACCCCTCCGAGTGCAATCATAAATATGTGCCGACTTTTCAATTCCCTTTTTAATCCCTGGTTTTGATCCATCATATAAATCCCCCCTTTTCACTTAGTAAACCCTTTTAATGTAAGCGTTTTTAAAACCCTTCATAGTAAAAATAATTATTAAAAAGTGCAAAATACATATTACTACTATTAATCACTACCTGTTATTAAAAGGTCATCCCTCACTGTTATTAATAATTTTTGATCAGCGATAGCTTGTCCTTCTACCACTTCTAATGATTCAATATAACCACTGATTCCCACTTTAATTTCTACTTTCTGTTTATCTATCGTTTCAATTAACGCTAATTTTTCCCACTCATATACGTAAGAACTTTCAGTAACAAATAATTTCTCTACTTTCCCGTAACAAGGACTATACACGCCTTCTATAACCGTCTTCACTTTATAAACTCCCCCTTTTATTAATTGGCACTGAAACGTTGCATAACCTATAAAGATTCATAATCCCCCTACTCTTTAAATTTAGAGATTTCAACTACTATTCATGCAAGATACGTACCAACCTCAATATCTATGTAAAATTAGGATTTCGCACAAAAAAAATCGGCATAACCGCAAAATTTTTCTATCATTTGAAAAGTTTTAAGCAGAAAATAGCAAAAAAATTTTGCGATTTTATAAGAATTTTAATAAAATTATAAAAAGTCAGTCTTCATTAGGGTATAACGAGGAGAAGATAATGCATGCATACAGAAGAAATCAATTTTAAAAAGATTATTGAAATGAATATGCTATATGAAACTTTACTCAATGAACTCGATATCGGGATTCATATTATTAATGAGGAAAGTAAAACGATTATCTATAACCGCAAAATGATGGAAATTGAATCAATGGACCGCTTAGATGTGCTAGATAAAAATCCTTTAGAAGTATTTGCATTTGAAGAAAATAAAAATAGTACTCTTATAGAGGCGTTAAAACTTGGAAAAACAAACAAAAATATAAAACAAACTTATTTTAACAATAAAGGACAAGAAATTACGACGATTAACGATACTTTTCCTATAATAGAAAATGGAAAAATTAAAGGCGCTATTGAAATTTCAAAAGAGATTAGTCATTTAAAGCAAACAATGAAAACGAACCTTTCTCGAAAACAAAATACTAAGTTTACCTTTGATCACATAATTGGTGATTCTAGAGCTATTCAATCGGTCATTGCAGAAGCAAAGAGAGTAATACGTACATCCTCCTCCATACTTATTGTCGGAGAAACAGGGACTGGTAAAGAGCTATTTGCGCAAAGCATCCATAATGAAAGCCAGCGTTCAACAAAGACATTTATTTCGCAAAACTGTGCCGCCATACCAGAAACCTTAATGGAAAGCCTACTATTTGGTACGAATCGAGGTGCTTTTACAGGAGCAATAGATAAACCTGGTTTATTTGAAGAGGCAAATGGGGGAACTTTATTATTAGATGAAATCAACTCATTAAGCCCAGCACTTCAAGCTAAATTATTGCGTGCTATACAAGAAAAAACAATACGAAGAATTGGGGGTGCGCAAGAAAAAGAAATTGATGTTCGTATTATAGCAACTATTAATGAAGACCCTCTTGAAGCCATAGCGTACAATCGATTAAGGCAAGACTTATATTACCGATTAAGCGTTGTTACTTTATGTCTTCCACCTTTACGGGAACGAAAAGAAGATATTGCATATCTTGTTCAACACTTTATTGAAAAATACAATATCCAATTTGATCTTAGCGTAAAAGATGTAGATTTAAACGTAAATAACTTCTTCTATAAATACGATTGGCCTGGTAATGTGAGAGAACTAGAACATATAATTGAAGGATCCATGAACTTAATAGAAGATGAAGATATCATTACAGCGTTCCATATGCCAACGCACTTTCGCGAACTAGCAAAAAAGGAACTCAATATGCAGACTCCACTAACTAGTCACAATACTGATACGCCACAAAATTTAAAACGTATAATCGAAGAAATGGAAAAGAAATATATCCATCAAATTCTTAAAGAAAATAAAGGTAATATCTCACAAGCCGCAAAGTTTTTAGGATTGAGCAGACAAAACTTACAATATCGAATTAAAAAATTGCACTTACACATATGAAATGAATATTTCTCCAAGTACAAGTAACTATTTGGAAAAATATGTTATAATTTACATGTAACATGATAGAAAGGGGCGATATATATGAGTAATGATAAAAAATTAAAGTTATTACAATACTTATACCTTCTTCCTGCCGTTCTATGTATGATGTTATTCATTAATATTGATATGAACAGCTTTCCTTATGCAAAGCTATTAGCCACAATTAGCGGCTCCTTTGCAGCTATTATGCTTGCTGCTTTTTGGAATTTGAAGCTACGTATGAAGAAAGAGAAATCTTCTTAATTTCAGAGTGCAAAAAAATCGAGCCTTATCAGCTCGATTTTTTTACTTATTATCAAAATTCAACATTCTCCAAATACAATCCACTCGCCTCAGCAAGACAATTAATTTGATTACGTTGTTTTTCCTCTAAAATGTTTGGAATTGCGTCCGCCTCTAATTGTCCTAATCCAACTTCAATTAATGCTCCAACAATTTTCCGCACCATGTTATGAAGGAATCCGTTACCACTTACTCTAATTTGTACAAATCCTGATTCTTCGGAAACATCAAGTGTATACACTTCTCGAACCATAGATTTTTTCTTAGACTTTGCATTTGAAAAAGCAGTGAAGTCATGTGAACCAATTAAATGTTTCGCAGCTTCTTTCATGCTTTTCACATTTAATTGTTTATTCACGTGCATGCTGTATTTACGCATAAATGGGTTCGTATGCTCTTCATTCCAAATTTTATAAAGATATGTTTTTGCTTTAGAATTGTAACGAGCATGGAAACGATCTGGTACTTCTTCTACACTCGTAATACTAATATCATTTGGTAAATATTGATTTAAATACTTTTTCACTTTATGTTCTACTAACTTCTCATCACTTTGAAAGTTAGCTACTTGGTTCAAAGCGTGTACACCAGCATCCGTTCTACTACAGCCGATAATTTCAGTTTCTTTTCCGACCATTTCAGATATTATACTTTCGATTTTCCCTTGAATCGTATTGTCATTATTCCCAAGACGTTGCCACCCTTTATAACGCGCACCGTCATATTGAATCGTCAATTTATAATTGTTCATCGTATTCTCCTTACTTCCATTCGCTAAATAAAATATACCCTCACATAGCTCCTGCTTTGTGAGGGACATATCCTTATTGAATGTTACTTTCTAACAAGTTTCACTACATTTTCTACATGAGCTGTATGTGGGAACATATCAACTGGTTGCACATACTCCACTTCATAACTCTTCATTAATGTTTGCACATCACGTGCTAATGAGGATGGATTACAAGACACGTAAACAACTTGTTTCGGTTTCACTTTTAAAATCGTTTCAAGTAATTTATCATCGCAACCTGTACGCGGTGGATCGACAACAATGACATCTGGACTCCAGCCTTCTTTCACCCATTTTGGTAACCATTGTTCCGCTTTACCAGCTTCATACTTTGCATTTGTGAATCCGTGGCGTTTTGCATTTTTCTTTGCATCTTCAATCGCTTCTGGAATTACATCCATACCACGTACTTCCGCTGCATCATTCGCAAGCCAAAGTCCAATTGTACCGACACCGCAATACGCATCCACAATCTTCTCGTTTCCTGTTAAAGCAGCTGCTTTTTTCGCTTCATCGTATAAAACAACAGTTTGTTCTGGATTTAATTGGAAGAATGCGCGTGCTGATAATTCAAATGATAAATCACCTAGTGTTTCTTGAATTACTTCTTTTCCAGCTAATTTAAATGTTTTATCACCGAAAATAACAGATGTTTTACGCCAGTTTACGTTTTGCATAATTGATTTAACACTTGGCATTTGTTTTTGTACTTCTGCGATAAATTGATCTTTATTTGGTAATTCTTCTTTTGTTGTAATAAGTGTGACTTGCACTTCCCCTGTTTGAACTGCAGTACGTGTCACAATTGTGCGTACTAAACCTTTTTGTTTTTTCTCATTGTAAATAGAAACATTTAATTTTTCTAATATACGTCTTACAACTTTTGTCGCTTCATTCGTTGCTTTATGTTGAATCATGCAATGAGAAATATCAATTAACTGATGTGAGTTTTGCTTATATAACCCTGTAATAACCTTTTCGTCTTTACGCCCCACTTGCAATTGACTTTTATTACGATAATGCCATGGATTTTCCATACCAAGCGTCGGGCGAATTTTCTCTTCTAGACTGTCATTCATATACTTCTCGAATGCTTGTACAACGATATCACGCTTTTGATTTAATTGTTCTTTATAATCTAGATGCTGCAATTGACAGCCACCACACTCCTCATATACTGAACATGGTGCTTTCACACGATGTGGTGATGATTTACGAACTTTTTTCACTTTCGCTTCAGCGAAGCCACGCTGAATTTTCGTTGCTTCAGCAACAACTTCTTCTCCTGGCAATGCCCCTGGAATGAAAACAACTTGTCTCTTAAAATAACCAACGCCTTCTCCGTTAATCCCAAGACGTTTAATTGTCACAGGAAACGTTTGACCAACTTCCAACTTACTCTCTTGTTGCTTTTGTATCATTATTACACCTCTACTCTATACTTTTCCATAAATATAACGCTGCATAACTGCAATATGGTTCACACTCTTGTTTCACTTTTTCTAAAAATGCATCATCAGGCTTATTATCTAATTGAAATACACCTTGCACTGCGCGCTGAATTCCAATGTCTGCTTTTGGAAACATATTTTTCCGACCAAGCCCAAACATTAAAAAGTTTTGCACTGTCCATGCTCCAATACCCCTTATTGGTAACAATTGTGCCGATACTTCTTCTTCTGTTTCGTTTTGTATCCTTGCTAAATCTAATTTACCGCCTACAATATGTTTTGCTAATCCTACTATATATTCGGCTTTTCGCTGACTAAACTTCTGCTCTCTCAATTCTTCTATTGAAATGTTTGCTACTCTTTCTGGTGTTGGGAAAAAGAAAACGCCGTTCTTCTCTGTCCCATATCGTTTTACAAATTGATCTGTTAGCACAGTAGCAAATTTCAAATTTATTTGTTGATGAATAATACAGCGAAGAAGACAAGCGAAATAATCAAATTCTAAAATAATTGGAGTATAAGCATATGTTTCAAATAGTGGACGTAATGATGTGTTTAAAAAATGATTTTGTATATTTTGAAACGGTTCATTCCAGTGAAAAATGGATCTCATTCGTTTCATTACTTTCTCTTGATCTCCTGCCTGACTAGAGATCCAAAACTGTGGATTTTGAACAGTACCAATCCCTTGCAAACGAACAACAATCTGTTCTTCGTCTATAAAAAGCGGGACATAAATTACTTTCTCGTCTAATTGAATAACGTTTAACGGGTCGAAAGATAAACGCTTTAGTACTTCCTCAAAATGGTACGGATATTCTAACGTAACATGTTCGCTCCACATACGTTTCCCCATCCTTTTTACACATCATTATAGCATGAGAAAACCGCAAGCATACATGCTTACGGTTGATTGCTTTTTACTAAATCATCTAGGCTTTTAAAATGATACCCTTTCTCGCGCAAATCATCAATGATTTTCGCAAGTGCTTCTGCATTATCTTTTGATATTGCATGAAGTAACAAAACAGATCCTGGATGAATCATAGTCATTACATTATTATGAGCGTATTGCCATCCTCTTTGCTGATCTACTTTCCAATCAAGAAATGCAAGCGACCAAAACACGTTATAATATCCCATGTCTTTCGTAAGCGCTAGCGTTCTTTCACTAAACACGCCTCGCGGAGGGCGTACATATTTCACTTCTTTTTGCCCAGTAACTTTTTTAATCTCTTCCGTTACGCTCGTTAATTCTTCACGAAGTTTTGCATCATTTACTGTTGTAAAATCTGGATGACTCCAAGAATGATTACCAATAATATGTCCTTCATTTTTCATTCTTAATAATAAATCTTTTTGTGTTTTTATATAATGTCCCGTCACAAAGAAAGTTGCTGGTACTTTTTTCTCCTTCAGTACATCTAAAATCTTTCCTGTATATCCATTTTCGTATCCATTATCAAATGTTAAATAAATATCTTTTTTCTTCGTATCTCCTAAATAAAACCCACCATTTTTTTGTAGTAATTCTGTATATAGTTTCCCTGCATCTGGCACCGTTTCATTTTTAGGACGTGGGATTCCCCAGTTATGTGGTGTATTCGTATAAGCAGATGTTGAAACTGGAACAAGTGCCATCATAATTGAAAAAATGAGACCTATATATAACCATTTATATTTCATAAATAGTCTCCTTTCCATATATAATCGTACCTGTAGTTTCTGTTTCCCTGCTTTCTTTCATGCTGAACATGTTTTTCTATATATACCAAAAAAATGCACCTCGAATAATTCGAGATGCACTTCTCTTTACTTAAATACAGGTTCTTTAAAGCTCGCCAATTTTTCAAGTGATGTTTTATCAACATCAGCATGTAGACTTTTACCATGAGAATCCATCGTTACAACTGCTTTAAAACCATCGATACGTAAATGCCACATTGCCTCTGGGATACCGAATTGTAAGAAATCAACATCTTTCACTTCTTTAATACATTCAGCATAATATTGCGCTGCACCACCAATTGCATTTAAGTACACACCACCGTGTTCTTCTAAAGCTGCTAATGTTTTAGAACCCATACCACCTTTACCAATTACAGCACGAATACCGAACTTTTTCATAATATCGCCTTGATATGGCTCTTCACGAATACTTGTCGTTGGACCTGCCGCTTTAATTTGCCAATTATCATTTTCATCTTTCACTACAACTGGACCACAATGATAAATAATTTGTCCCTTTAAATCTACTGGACAATCGTTATCCATTAAATGTTTATGAATCGCATCACGTCCTGTATACATCATGCCGTTAATTGTAACAACATCACCAACACGAAGTTCACGAATTTGCTCTTCTGTAATTGGAGCTTGTAATACGATTTCACGCTGCTCTGTTTGTTCTTGCGCAGCATCTTGCTGAAGTGTATCTTCACCTTCCTGGTACAACCAATCCATAATTTCACCTGTTTCAGGATGAATTGTTACACCAAGACGACGATATGCCCAACAATTATACGCAACAGATACGTAGAAGCTCGCTGGCAAACGATTATATACTCCAATTTTGCAACCTAATAAAGTTGTTTCTCCGCCAAATCCCATCGTACCAATGCCAAGCTTATTCGCATTCTCTAATACATACTCTTCAAGCTTGTGTAATTCTGGAACTGGATTTACATCATCTAATGTACGGAATAATTGATTTTTTGCTAATTCGTAACCTGATGTGCGGTCTCCCCCGATACCGACGCCGATTACTCCTGCGCTACACCCTTGACCTTGCGCTTGATATACTGCATGAAGAAGGCATTTACGAATTCCTTCTAAATCACGCCCAGCTCGTCCAAGTCCTTCTATTTCACAAGGCAGGCTATATTGAATATTTTTATTCTCACAACCGCCGCCCTTTAAAATTAAACGTGCATCAATGTAATCTTTTTCCCATTGTTCAAACTTAATAACAGGTGTACCTGGTCCTAAATTGTTTCCGCTATTGTCTCCAAAAAGAGAATCAACAGAGTTTGGACGAAGTTTACCATCTTTTGTCGCCCGCTCAAGCGCACTATAGATAGCTTCCTTCAGTTTTAATTGATTCACACCAACTGGTGTATAAATTTTAAACGTTGGCATCCCTGTATCTTGGCAAATTGGCGAGATATTATCATCTGCCATTTTAATGTTATTCGTAATTGTGCCAAGTGCCATCGCCGAACGAGTTCCTGCATTTTCTCGTTCTTTCGCTTGTTGAATTGCGCGACGAACATCTTTCGGTAAGTTCGTTGACGTTTCAACAATTAGTTGATACATGCTTTCTTGAAGCTTTTCCATTGTTACTTCCCCCTCAATTGTGAACGCTACCAAAACGTTATGAAATGAAAATTCCATTGTTATACTCTTCAGCTGTTTATTTATTTCACGCCATTAAAGGTTAAATGAAATTTTTCACAACTTGATTATACCTTTTTTTCTATATTCCTTCTATTATCCGTACAGAAAAAGGCTGCCAATTTTGTAGTGGCAGCCTTTTTAATATATTATTCGTCTTTTTTAAATTGCTCACATTTCAGTTCTAATTCATCTAACATTGCAAGAAGACGATCTACATCTTCTAATTCTACCTCTTCTGGTTCAATCGTATCAATTACTTCAATGAACATATTTAAACGTTCTTTCAAATATACTAGTTGTGAATCTTTACCTTGAATTGCTTTTCCCATGAAGGCACTCTCCTTTTAATTCGAGTTGCTTTTATTATACCGCAAAAATGATTGCTATGGGCATGTAATTTCATCAATTTCGTCACAGTAATTCATTATAATGTAAGCCCTCTCTCTTTTTTTACAAAAAAGTTTCACTTTATAAAAAGCTCATATTCTTCTATTATAGAGAATGGACAAATTGTTATTTCAATAGTCAAAGGAGTATTTCATATGACGATATCACAAATAATGAAGCCGATTACTCCTTCTTACGATCCATGGGAAGCGTATATGGACCTTGAAGAGTACGGCAAACTACTATTAACAAACGTTGAGTTTACAACGACGACGTTATGCAATATGCGTTGCGAGCATTGCGCTGTTGGTTACACATTACAGCCGAAAGATCCAAACCCGCTTCCGATGGAGCTTTTATTAAAACGATTAGATGAGATTCCTCATTTACGTTCTTTAAGTATTACAGGCGGAGAACCTATGCTTTCAAAAAAATCCGTCGACAACTATGTAACACCACTCTTAAAATACGCCCATGAACGAGGCGTTCGCACTCAAATTAACTCAAACTTAACTATAGATTTAGCACGTTACGAACAAATTATTCCCTACTTAGATGTATTGCACATTTCACATAACTGGGGAACAATCGATGACTTCGTTGAAGGCGGATTTGCAATGATGGAGCGTAAGCCTACTTATGAACAGCGCGCTAAATTATTTGAAAGAATGATTACAAATAGTAAAGCTCTATCAGAGGCAGGTGTACTCGTATCAGCCGAAACTATGTTAAACAAACGAACTCTACCACATATTGAACATATTCACCGTCAAATCGTTGAAGAAATGGGCTGTAAACGTCATGAAGTTCACCCGATGTATCCGAGTGACTTCGCTAGCACACTTGAAATTTTAACAAAAGAAGAAATTCGAAATGCAGTTGAACATTTATTAGAGATCCGTGATGAAAATGTGTGGATGTTATTCGGAACATTACCTTTCTATGCATGTAGTGATAATGAACACGATTTAGCTACACTAAAGAAATTACATGAAAGTAAAAATGTAACTGTCCGCAATGATCCAGATGGTCGTTCTCGTTTGAACGTAAATATTTTCGATGGAAATATTATCGTGACCGACTTCGGTGATGTCCCGCTTCTAGGTAATGTACAAACAAATACACTACAAGAAGCTTACGACAAATGGTGTGACTCAAAAACAGCAAAATCATTAAGTTGCCATTGTCCTGCCGTGAAATGCCTTGGACCAAACGTTCTTGTAAAAAATAGCTACTATCCAAAAGAAGATTTCTTATCAAAAACATCAAACATTATGTTATAAAGTGAAACTTTAATCAGTGGTTGTTTTGTTCATCCCCCACTGATTATTAGCCCACACCAATCGGGAGTTTACGGGCAGCAGGGCCTCCCACCTAACTTCTTTGCTCCAGCCGAATTTTGAGGTGGGAGTTTTACTGCCCGCAAATAGCGGGATAAATAAAAAACGTCAGCTTATAAGCTGACGTTTTTTATTTCATTGTGCATGCGATGAAGAAACAAATTTAAAAAATAAATGATCATGAATTGGAATAGCGGCTCCGATTCCTTGAGATGTAATATTTTTCACGACAAGCTTTTTTTGATTCCCTTTTAACACAAGGTAGACTTCTCCAAATGTTACTTTTCCTTTTTCATTTACTGCTGGTGTATACGCATATAAATATCCAAGTTGACTTGGACTAATATTATAAACACGCTCATGTCCGGTACCATAACCAATGGTTGTTTTAAATGAAAGTGGCAATTGTACTTTTTCAAGCGCTTTTAGAAGCATCATTTTTTTCACATCTGTAGTATCTTTCATATCTGCTGTTAAATCACCTTCGATTGTCTTTTGGGTTTCTTGCTTATAGCGAAGTGGGTATAAGCGATCCCCTCCGCGATTATCATATACATTTCGATTTACTTGCTTATATTCCCAATTAATCGATGTGTCTATTGACTCATAATTTAATGCCCATTGCCCTAAATAAATTTTCGCTCGGTACCCTACTGCAAGCGGTGCATTCGAAATTGTCGTTTCATTAAACATTCGAATTAAATCTGGGTTTTCAATTTTGATATTTGCTGTTTTCAATAGTTCTTGCGCAAACTTACTTGGCTGTAAACGCGGTAAATCTTGTGCGTCATTTGGAAATGTATTATCCTTTGAAATATTTAAAACAGATGAAGGCATTTTTACTTCTACCGTTGTCTTTGCAAAACTACTGTTAGGAAATAATAAAATAAACGAGACCATGGTTGAAAGACATATGCTGTATACTCGTTTCACCTGTCTGGCTCCTTCCTATGTAAAGGTATATAAATTACTGTATTTAGTGTTTTCCCTCTGAAGCATTGTTATCCCTATTTTTCATAATAAATAAAAACCAATTCCCATAATGACATACGCAGCTAATAAAGTGCCTCCTTCAAACCAGTTTGTATCCCCATCATTTGAAATGGCGATAGTTAAGAAAACAGCTGTAATCATAGAAACAAGCTCTGGTATTGTAAATACTAGAGGCATCTTTTGTGCAAAAAGCATCGAAAGAAGTACTAACACAGGAGCAACAAACATGGCGATTTGTAATGTAGAACCTACTGCAATTTCTACTGCGATATTTACTTTATTTTTATATGCCATAATAATCGCAGATGCATGTTCTGCTGCATTACCAACAATCGCAACGATGATAACCCCTATAAATAACTCTGACCAGCCAAATGACTTTGCAACCGTTTCAAAAGTATGTACGAGTGCCTCTGACACATAAGCAACTGCAAGTGTTGCTATCGCTAAAATGAGTAGCGCTTTACCTTTGGACCACTCTGGCTCTTCCTCATGCGCTACTTCATCACTTTTATGTTGATATACACCACGGTGCGTAACTAACTTAAATAGCAATGCAGCAAGGTACATAATGATCATGATAATAGAAACACCAATACTTAATTGATACGTCTTTCCAGCATCCATCTTCATTGAAAAAATCTCTGGAATAACAAAAGCTACGACAACAGCAAATATTAATAAAGCTGAATTATGTCTTGCATCATAAACATTGAAACTTTGTCTTTTATACTTAAGGCCACCTATAAAGAAGGATAACCCTCCTACCAGTAATAAGTTTCCAAGTACAGAACCAGTTAAGGAAGCTAAAACAACTTCTGTTAATCCTGCCTGGAGTGCAAAAATTGAAATGATAAGTTCCACGGCATTACCGAAAGTTGCATTTAATAAACCACCTATCCGAGGCCCAGAAACAATTGCTAAACTTTCTGTCGCCCTCCCCATAAAACCAGCTAATGCAATAATAGTAATGCAGTATACAGCAAACATAATAGTTTGTGGCCAATGAAGTGTTTTTCCGATTACAGAAAGTGGTACACCTATAAGCGCTACTATGAGAAATATTTTATTAAACATGCTTTTCATCCTTCCATCGTATGTATTTCTCCTCGATATTATTATTATTCATCTCCTAACTTGTCCGATTTCATCACAATTACGTTTAAAAAATCGGATTGAAGAAAACAGTATGAAAGATATTTAAATTATCTTGTCCAGACAGAAAAAATTATGAATTATGAAAAGAGGCTAAAAATATGCACTTAAAAGAAAAAATCGCAACTATTATTCAAGGTCAACGTACTGGTGTATTATCTACTGTACGTAACGATAAGCCACATAGCGCCTTTATGATGTTTTTCCACGAAGATTTTGTACTATATGTTGCAACAGATCGAAATTCAAAAAAGATAACAGATATCGAGAAGAATCCAAATGTGCACGTACTACTTGGACGAGAGGGAAAGAAATTAGATGAAGATTACATTGAAGTTGAAGGTATCGCTTCCATCGAAGAAGATCAAACATTAAAAAACAAATTTTGGACTAATAGCTTAAAACGCTGGTTACTCGGTTCGGAAGATCCTAATTACGTACTAATAAAAATCAATCCTGATACAATTTATTACATCGATAGTGCTGGTGCGACCGATCCCGAGTTTTTACGACTATAAAATAAAAACAAGCCCCCCTTAGGTGGGCTTGTTTTGTCGAAAGGTTCTTCTGAAAAAACAATAAAATAGGTGGAACTTTCTAAAGATTCTGTTATATAATAGCAGTAACTTAAATAAACTGTATTAAAACAGATTGAGGGGAGAAATAAAAATTGATGAAAAGAGAAGAACGAAAAAACATGATTGAGTTTATTGAAAAGAAAAAAGGGATTGAACGTGACGAATTATTATTTATGACAGACGATGAAGTAGAGCATATTTATAATGTAACGTACTTTTTATATGAAGAAATAGCAGAGTAGTATAATAAACCCCCACCTTATTAAAAATATAGGGCGGGGGTTTATTTCGTTTTTTATACATGAGAATGATTTTCATGTATAATAATGTAAGATTGGAGGAATTTCACTATGAGTTCATGGCTATTATTCGCACTATTATCAGCAATTGCTGCTGCCCTCGTATCTATTTTTGGAAAGATTGGCTTAGATGGAATCGATGCCAACGTTGCAACAACGATTCGCTCTATTATTATGGCATTATTTATGGTAGGAGTTATTATTATACAAGGTAAATTTCAAAATATCGGTGATGTCCTCCTAAATAAAAAAGCACTGCTATTTATCACATTAAGTGGAATCGCTGGTGCTTCGTCATGGCTATTTTATTTTCTTGCATTAAAAACAGGAAAAGTTTCACAAGTAGCACCTATCGATAAATTAAGCGTAGTATTTTCCATTATTCTCGCGATGATTATATTAGGTGAAAAGTTAAACTTTATGACTGGTATTGGTGTAGTCTTTATTACAGCTGGTGTATTATTTGTTGCTTTCAGCTAAAAAACCGCTATTATTAGCGGTTTTTTCTTTTCCTTATGTAAATCCACACAATAAATGTTACAATTGCCGAAACTAATAAAATCCATATTCCATAATGATGGAAACTATATTCAACAAAGCGCCACTTCTCTCCCAGTTTCCAACCTAAGCCAATAAAAACACTTATCCAAATTAGTGCACCACCGTAAGCATACAAACAAAACCGCCACAATGTTAAATTTGAAACTCCAGCAAAATATGCTGTTAAATGACGTACTCCCGGTATAAAGTAGCCAATCATTAAAAGAAATGGACCGTATTTTTCAAATAAAATATGTGTTTTTTCAATATGATGTTCCTTAATTCTAACTTTCGGACCATATTTTTTTAAAACAGGGAGCCCAAGTTTTAAACCTAATATGTAACTTAATGTAATGCCAAGCATTGCACCTGCCATTCCACTTAAAAAAGCAGCTGTTCCTGACATAACTCCTTTTGAAATGTTATATCCGATAAAAGTCAATAAAAACTCATCCGGTATAGGTAATCCAACAATCCCGCCAGCTAAAGCTATAATAATTCCAAAATATCCATAATGTGCGATTAACTCGCCAATATGTTGTTCCATTCGGAAGACACATCCTATACACGATCGTTATTCCATATTGTGCCCATTCTATCTTTAAGACAAACATGGTATACATATTCACTATACATTGTTTTTATAATGAACTCTACTTCTATTCCATTCCTTAAACAGAGATTTAATCAGTGGGGTTTTTTATCCATCCCAACTGATTATTAGCCTGAACCAATCGGGATTTTACGGGCAGCAGGGCTCCTACTTAGCTTCCCTGCATTCGCTAAATTTTGGTGTGGGAGTCTTACTGCCTATAAATAGCGAGATAAAAAAATAAAAATTCATAGGCTTATTTTTTTGTTACAATAAAGGGAAGTTACTTTTTGCAACGGTTTAACTCTCAAGAAAAATGATATATCTAGCAAAAACATAGTTTGGTCTATATAATGCAACTTCTACCTATTAGAGTAACATGCACCCYTTTACATACAACATCATTTTTCTAAATTATACAGGGGGAACGAACATGACCATTGAAAAACAATTTATCCAAAAGATTTACTATAAAACATTTTTAACAGAAGACTCTTCCATTCCGGTAGCGGAAGTACTCGGTGAAGCATATATAAATGAATCAAAAAATGAATTCTCCAACATATCTAATATTCGCTTTGCACAAGGTGAAGTTTATTTCCAAACTAACGACTTTGAAGCCGCTATATTCAAATGGGAGAAAGTAAATAATGAACTTGCTCTCTGGGCTATGAAGAATATTGCAGATGCTTATTTCGAATTAGATTTCTTACCAAAAGCAGAAGAAATTTATAAATCTATCCAAACAGAAGATACAACTCTTACGATGGAAGTTTCCCTACAACTTCTTTCTCTTTATATCGAGCAAAATCGTTTAGGTCTAGCATTTAAGACGATTAGTGACGCTGTTGCGTTTCAACCGGACTATCCAAATATTACTGCAATCGCTCGATCGTTCTATGAAAAACAAGAAGATTGGAATAATGCTATTGAACTAGCGGTTCAAGAAGGAATTCGAACTAAATCTTTACACTGGTTTGATACTTTAATCAATTATGTAAACAGAGGCTTTACTAACAAGATAAAACCTGAGTATTTCTATGAATCTTTAAAAGCCTTATATGCTATTGATCAAGTTCAGTTTAAAGAACTTGTTATTTCACTTTGGAACAGCTATGAAAATGAATCATTCCATCTACCTTGGATTCAAACAATAAATCACCTATTCTTACATATTGAAGTAGATGCTAATGATGATTGGAATGAAATTTCTACTCGCTATCAAGAGACGTACTTCGAATTGATTACTGGACAACATTTCATGCACGAATTACAAGGACTTGTACCAGATTTATTAACAAATTGGTTTAGTTTAACGAAAGCGGAAGATTCTTTACTTGTCTCCGCAGCAGTATTAGCATGGAATGAAGTTTCACCGACAACTCTAGAATCATTACTCGTAAAAAGCGCATTTGCCTTACTTTCAAATGCATCAGCTCATGCAAATGTTGATATGGCAGACGTATCAGCATTATTTGAAACGATTGCTGTATGGGCTGAGAAGAATGATGTAGATTTAGGTCATCAATTCACACTACTTGTTCGTGAGTTATACGATTTAACTGTTACACAACTTCTAGTAGCAGGAGCTAGCGATTATGATAAATCAGCCTTTATTAACTCTATACTAGGAGAAAATATATTAAATGAGGCTATAACAACTTCAATTACATTTAAAGATGATAGTCAAACTGAAATAACTGAGCTTACAGAACTAGATATACGAAATATACCAAACTTTGACGAACTTCATAACATACTAGCGGTACCTTCTCAGTCAAAACTAGAAAGAAAATGTATTGAAGTTAAATTACCAAGTAGATTTTTACGAAAAAATAAGTTTTCATTCCTTGTCACACCTACTGTGCATGGACAACTTGACAAAAACAGCTCTCACTTTGAATACTTACAGGCAGCAGATAGTCTCATCTATGTACTAAATTCAGCTTCACCATTACATGATGAAGAGCTCGATACATTATTATATATTCGTGAGCAAGTACCAAATTTACAAATTAAATTCGTCTTACAAACAATTGATACGAATACTAGTGAAAATATCACGAACAGCATTAAAAAGAAAATACTCGTACATTTCCCAGAAGCACACTTTTTCCCTTACTCTCCTTCACAAGAGAGTAGTGAACAGCTAGGTAACGTAACAGACTCTATTCTTTCTAACCTTACTCAGCGTAACGTGGAAAAAGAACGCATTGAAAAATTATTATGGTTTATCCAAAAAACAATTGCATACCTTGTAAATGAACGTGTGGAATTAGAAAATACGTTAGTGAAATCCGTTCGCTGGAATAAACATATTTTAGTAAAACTTGATGGTTTTATTAATAATCTTACTGCCATTCAAAAAGATAAAATTCGTTCTATTACAGAATCTTATCTCTTAACGAAAGAAGAGATTACGCAGGATATACATTCTCAAATTCCTGAATTGTTGCAGAGTTGCTCTGACCTCGTTCAAGAAGATAGTGATTTCAAACTGGTCCATGAAGAACTAAATGTAGCAATGAATGAAAGAATTCAAAAACATGTACAGCAAGTGCTTCTTCCTAAATTTACTGGGTCTATTCAAGAATGGATTGAAACTGCTCATAATGAATTCATTCAAGCTCAGGCTTATTTAGATGAAATGAGCGATACCTTTAATAAGCTCTATGAGGAAGAGCGTATTAAACTTCCTTGTGATTTCAAATTACTAGATGACTGGGATAGAGATGTTGCAAGAATGACGAATAGAATTACAGTAGCTAACATCAATATTTTATTACGCTTTACACCGACACAATTTTTCTTAAAGAGTGCAGGGAAATTATTCGGTAATATGCAAAAAAATCAATCTATGCTATCAAATAAATATAAACAATATATTGAAACAGAAGATTATACAGAAGTTGCTCAGATGATTTCAAAACAATTCTTCCTTCAATTTGAAGTATTTGAAGGTGCGCTAGAGCGGGATATCATGATGTTCTTTAAAGACCCTCTTAGCATATTGAAACAAACCGTAGAAGCGGCCCAACTTGAAATACAAGAAGATGAACAAACATTAACAAAGCTAAGAACGAACCCAGAAACTTATCATGATCCTTTAACACTCTTTAAATTGCAATTGTTACAACGAAAATTCATGTTAAATATCGACCAAAATAATGAACATATTGCTTCACAAGAAACAATAAATAAAACACCAACTGTTTAAATAAGAAAAACCAAGCAACTAATTCGCTTGGTTTTTCTTATTTTTAATCTACAATTTTCACATGTTCAAATGGATAATATATCGCCATGAACTTTCCTAATACTTCTGTTCTATCAATTAGCCCTAAGCCGTTCCTACTATCCCTACTAACTAAACGATTATCTCCCATCACAAAAATTTTATTTTTAGGAATTGTAATCGGTCCAAAATCTTCAGTTAAATTGATAAGTAATTTTTCTGCCTGTTTTTTATTATTCTTTAAATACTCTTCATTTTTCACTTGATGATTAACATATAATTGATCATTCTTCATCTCAATTACATCTCCTGGTAATCCAATAACTCTCTTCACGTAGAAATTATCTGTCTTCACGACAATAATATCCTCTCTCTCATAACTTTCAAATCTCTTTGCAAGTTTATTAATAATTACTTTATCTCCATCTTGTAACGTCGGCCTCATCGACGCTCCTTTTACAGTCGTAGGAAAAAACAAAAAGATTTTCGCCAAAAACACCAATAAACATGCAATTGCAATTATTTCAAAGAATTCACGCAAACGTTTTTTCTTTTGCATCATTCCACCATCTCATCATCTTTTTATTTTTATTATAAGTACTCCGACTAGTTAATTTCCACAAAATTCTGAATTATAACATTAGAATATTACAAATATAAAAATAATAATCTCTATAAATTTATTATTTTTATATACTATATTTTCCATCTATCAAGCAGGATTCCCCTTATGAAATCCATACTTAGAAAGTATAAAATACTGCACAAATTAAACAAACAAATATAATAGCATAGCAATAAAAAAGATACTCTCAAAATAGTTTATCAACTATTTTTGAGAGTATCTTTTTATAATCCTACATATACAATACACATCTGCGCTGCGACATATGTAAACCAAATCCAAAGCGGTTCATACTTCAGTTTGCGCCCTCCGATATCTGTCACGCCGATAATAAAATCAGAAATCACAAACAGTAAACCACCAAGTGCTGGTATCCACCATATTCCTATATTCCCGTAATATAAGGCGAATGCAAAACATGCCATTCCTCCAACCCACAAACCGTAAATTAGAGCGCCTATTGTAAAAAGTTTGTCTTGTTTTTCATTTCGAATAAAGAAAAACCACCCTATAATTAGAAAGAGCCCGTATACGAGTAAACCGATCCAAAAACCATTCCATGAAATACCTGTTTGTAAAAATGCTTTCACATAGAAACAATGTGCAAGAGCGAAAGTAACCATTCCTCCAATTAATCGATGACCAATTGGAATTAATCCTGCCATAAATAAATCCCCTACAGTTGATAAAGTCATACCGAGTGCAACCCACGTACTGTACTCAGCCGATGGATCTTGTAACCATATCCAAATTGCACTTCCTGTTAAAGAAAAACTAAGAATAAGACGAACGGCTAAAGGTAACGGCATATTATTTCTCGTTCTCTTCGTCTGTCCTATTGCATAAATTGCTCCCATTAAAAAAAGAATAATTTGCCCGACTAACACAATGTAAAGTACATTCATAATATGTTCTCCTCAATAAATGCTTTATTCTATCTTTTTTTCGTTACATATATCACGTTCTCCTTTTTCTATGTAAAAAAAGAAGAACAATACTGTTCTTCCATTTTAATCGTTTTTCTGTTCTCTATGCTACTTGTTTTTCTTGCTCAACTTTCTTTTTAACCGGTTTACGATTTACTACAATAATTCCCGCTGCGACACATGCTAAACCAAATAGTACAAAGGAATGGATTGCTTCCCCTAAAATTAGACTTGATAGTAGCACACCAAACACTGGTATAAAGAACATATACATCGAGACTTTCCCTACTTTGTTATACTTCATAATTGTATTCCATATACAGAATCCCGCTGCTGATAAGAACGATAAATATATGAGCATAAGTATTGCATGTAGATTAAATGTGAATGGCATCATTCCAACTTGAAATGCACCTATACATAGCAATCCAATTGATCCGAAAATCATCTGATATGCTGTCATATACCCAATATCTAATGTTTTACTACCTTCTTTTGCTAGTATATTTCCATACGAATACATCATTGCTGCCCCAAGAAGTAATAAGCTACCTATTCCAAAATGAAATGATAAACTTCCATCACTCGGTACATTCACTAAAATCACACCGCAAAAACCGATAGCTACTCCAATTACTTTTCGCCTATTTAGAGCATCATCTTTATATAAAAAGTGTGCGAGTAAAATTTGAAAGAATGATGATGTTCCTGAAATAATCGCTCCTTCAATTCCTGAGCTGTAACTCATTCCAATATAAAAACATATATATTGAAGAAAAGTTTGAAACAAGCCAATTTGAACTAACTGCTTTCCTGTTCCTTTTTTGAACTTCATATCTTTTCCTAACGCTTTAAAAAATAATAAGAGCATTACACCAGATAAGAAAAAGCGATAGCCAGCAAATAATATTTGTTCCCCGACTTCTTGTGGCTGAATTCCAAGTTCAGCATAGCTTAATTTAATAAAGGGAAATGCGCTTCCCCATAAAAATGTTGCTACTATTGCAGCAATAAACACGCCAATCGGATGGGTAAAAAATTTCTCTGTCTTCAACTTGATGTCTTCCTTTCCGACCTTTTTATGAACAATATTCATATATACCAAAGGAAATGCGAAAAAACAAGTTTTCAGTTTATCCCGCTATTCGCCGGGCAGTAAAACTCCCACCTCCAAATTCGGCTGGGGCAAAGAAGTTAGCTGGGAGCCCTGCTGCCCGTAAAAGCCCGATTGGCGAGGGCTAATAATCAGCGGGAGATGAACAAAACCCTCACTAATTAAAGTTTCACTTTATACTAAAACAAAAACATATCATCTAAGAAAAACATATGCTATACTATAGAATAATTACAATATAATAACTATTAAAACCAGATTCAACAGAAATGCTGCTATCCATTATGGATGGCAGCTTTCGTCGTTTTATAGGGGTTTCGATTTTGATTCTTTTTCTCAATAAGAATTCGGAAGGAGCGAGTATTAATGAACGCAGAAGTAAAAACATTACAAGCACAAAAAGATATTTCTCATCCCTCTTTATGGGATACATTAAAGAAACATTATGAACTTATATTTGCAATCGCATCTGGTATTTTTATTTTAGCTGGTTGGTTATTCACAAAAAATGATGCAATAAGTGCAGGTATTACTTTATATATCCTTGCTTATGTAGTTGGAGGATTTGCAAAAGCAAAAGAAGGTATTGAAGACACAATTGAAGAGAAAGAGCTAAATGTTGAAATGCTCATGATTTTTGCAGCTATCGGTGCCGCAGTTATTGGTTACTGGGCAGAGGGTGCTATTTTAATCTTCATCTTTGCATTAAGCGGAGCAATGGAATCTTATACATTAAGTAAAAGCCAAAAAGAAATTTCAGCGCTTCTTGATCTACAACCTGAAGAAGCATTACGTATTTCAAACGGAATTGAGGAACGTGTTCCAGTTGAACAATTACAAATTAACGATATTATTTTAATTAAGCCAGGTGAGCGTGTTCCTGCTGATGGCACAATTCATACTGGTGAAACAAATATTGATGAAGCTGCTATTACAGGAGAACCCATTCCGAATGAGAAAAAATTCGGCGATGAAGTATTTGCCGGCACTGTGAATTTACGTGGTGCTATTGAAGTTAAAATTACGAAGCCGAGCGATCAAACATTATTCCAAAAGATTATTCGTCTCGTTCAAAGTGCACAAAGCGAAAAATCCCCATCACAACTATTCATCGAAAAATTTGAAGGAACATACGTAAAAGGTGTACTACTTGTTGTTGCGCTTATGATGTTTGTTCCTCATTTCTTACTTGATTGGAGTTGGAATGAAACGTTTTATCGCGCAATGATCTTACTTGTAGTCGCTTCTCCTTGTGCGCTAGTTGCAGCCATTACACCAGCAACTTTATCAGCAATTTCAAACGGAGCGAGAAACGGTATTCTCTTTAAAGGTGGTATTCATTTAGAACGTCTAGCTTCAGTAAAGGCGATTGCCTTTGATAAAACAGGAACATTAACACAAGGAAAACCTACTGTAACAGATGTATATGTTCGAGAAGGCATAGCAGAAAGTGAAGTACTTTCTATTACAGCAGCGATTGAAAGTCACTCTACACATCCTTTAGCAGAAGCGATTGTTAAATATGCAAAACATGCTTACGACATTACGATAAAAAAACCAGAAAACGTTGAAGATGTAACTGGTTTTGGATTAAAAGGAATATTAGAAAACAAATCTTATAAAATTGGTAAAGCTGATTTTATTGGAGAAGAAACAAAGACATTTCATAATGGCATTTCTGCTTCACTTGAAAAAGAGGGGAAAACTGTCGTTTATATTAGTGATGAGGATGGTATTCTTGGACTGATCGCTTTAAAAGATACCCTTCGCCAAGAAACGATAGCGGCTATTCGTGATTTGCAAAGCATTGGTGTCGAAGCAATCATGATTACTGGTGATAATGAAGAAACAGCAAAAGCAATTGCCAATGAAAGTAATATAAAAGAATATTACGCATCATGTTTACCGGAAACAAAAGTTGAAACGATAAAGCAGTTAAAAGAAAAGTACGGCATAGTCGCCATGGTTGGAGATGGTATAAACGATGCACCTGCACTCGCAACTTCTAGTATTGGTGTTGCAATGGGTGAAGGAACAGACGTAGCATTAGAGACTGCAGACGTTGTTCTTATGAAAAACGAATTATCTCGTCTCTCTCAAGCAATCCGTTTATCAAAACGAATTAACCGTATTGTGAGGCAAAACGTTATCTTCTCTTTAGCTGTCATTGCAATGCTGATTTGTTCTAATTTCTTGCAGTTTTTAGCTCTTCCATTCGGTGTTATTGGACATGAAGGAAGTACCATTCTTGTAATCTTGAATGGCTTACGATTATTAAAAGGAAATAAGTAACGGGTCCCTGATAAAGGACCCGTTTTTTTTAATGGTAGCTATTGTGACCGTTCGCACTACTGCTCGTTTTATGCTTTGGATGCGAACTGCTCTTTTGTTTATTATTACTTTTATTATTGTGGTTCTTTTTATTATTACTCATGAAATATCCCCCCTGTTCCCTTTTATTATGGAACAAGAGCTCATTTTTCATTACGGGAATTATTGTCACCCGTTCTATAATGATGGAGTAAACCATTAATTTCACCGCCAAGTAAAATTACCCACGCAGTTAAGTAAAACCATAACATTAAAATAATGATACCACCGAGACCACCATATGTATTAGCGTAATTTGCAAATTTATCTACATAATAGGCAAATGAGTACGATACCACAATCCATCCTACAGTAGCAAATATTGCTCCCGATATGACTTCTCTTCGCTTTAATTTCCGATCAGGCGCAAATGTATATAAAAAGCTAAACAAAGCGATTAAGACAAAGAAACTTGCTACTAAACGCGTAATACTCCAAACATAAGAAAAACTATCCGATAAACCAATTGCTTTAAACACGGCTGCCCCAATCACTTGTCCAAATACTGGGACGATTAGTGCAAACACAATCATAAAAATTATCGCTAACGTGAACACGATAGATAAAGCTCTTGTTTTAATAAAAGAACGGGTTTCTGTTACATCATAAGCACGGTTAAAAGCGTTCATAACCGCATTCACCCCGTTTGAAGCAAACCATAACATCGATAGTAAACCGAATGATAATAAACCACCATTTTGTTCGTTTACAACTTTATCTACGTTTACTTCAATTAAGTTCATCGCATCTTCTGGTACGTACGGTTCTAATAAATTGAGCACACTTTCTGTTTGAAGGTCAATAAAGCCAAGAAGCGTAATTAAGAAAACAAGCCCAGGGAAAATCGCAAGCAAGAAGAAATAAGCGAGCTGTGCTGCTAAGCCCGCTACATCATCGCGCATCGTCCGGTCATATAAATCTTTCCCAAACGAAAAAGTGCGATTTCTTTTTGCTTTTTCTAGAAATTTCCTCATATTTTTTAGACGCTTTTCTTCTCTTCTTTATTTTGCTTTAGCTCAATGTATGCTTCAGTTTTTTTTTCCTCTGCATTTGAGTCTTTCATAAATAATTCACGCGCTTCTTTCATACCACCATCTTCAGCTACCACTGGCTCTTCTTCTGCTTTAAGCTCATCTACCTTTGGAGATACAGCTTGAATTTCAATCGTTTCCGGCTTTTCTACTGGCACGATTTTTTTCTTACTAAAAATTTCTTTCGTTTCTTTTAACGTTTCTACAACAGACGGCGTCAATTTTTTGATTTCTGCTACTTTCGCTTTCACTACATTAAAATCAGCAAGTTCGCGTCCTTTATCTGTAACAGTTTGCACTTTTTCTTTTATCTTCGCATTTTCACCAATTTCAATCATCTTTGTTTTTGCTTTTTCTGCCGTGTTTTTTACTTTTTCACGGTTTTCTTTCTTTAACATAGATACAGCTACACCTGCAGCTACACCAATCGCAATGTTTCGAGCAATATTATTTTTCTTTGCCATATTCCTTCACCCTTTCATTTCTTATATTAGAAAGTATTACTTTCTAAGCTTCCTCATATTCCTTGTTCATTTCGAATGAAAGCTACTAGCTTTGCACACCCTTCTGTTACAAGGTCATACACTTCTTGGAAGTTCCCTGTAAAGTAAGGGTCAGGAACGTCTGTCCAGCCACCGTCTGGAACAAAATCGGACAGTCTACCAATATAGCCTCCAGTTTTACCAAAACTTTTTAAATCCGCTATATTCTTGTTGTCCATGGCAATAATATAATCAAACTTTGTTAAGTCTTCTTTTTCTACTTGGCGTGCTTTAATTCCTTCAAAAGAGACTTCATTTTCTTTTAAAATTTTTTTTGTTCCTTTATGTGGTGGATGACCAATATGCCAATCTCCAGTTCCTGCAGAATCAATGACAATTTTCTCTTCGAGTCCCTCTTTTACGACAAGATCCCGAAAAATTGCTTCTGCCATTGGAGAACGACAAATGTTCCCAAGACAAACAAACAATACTCGGACCATATTTTTGTTTCTTCCTTTCTTGGTGCAGTTCTTGCTATATACTTATATAGTATAAACAACCAATTATTAATTATAAAGGAAATCCCTACTAATTTAATAGGATTGAAAAGTTTCATTAACGAAAATGATAAAAAAATGTTAAGATAACCTTATGTTATTTTAAAGGGGGACACTTCGGTGGATTTATCCGTAAAATCAGAAGCAAACGTTGAATATATGGTAGAAGCTATTAAAGAAAAATTACGCATGGTTAATGCTGGAGCAATGAGAGCTGCTAGTTTTAACGAAGAAATGTACGAGGACTTACGTGACATTTATGAGCACGTTATGAAACGTGAAACATTCAGTATTAGTGAAATGCAAGCTATTACAGAAGAGTTAGGTACATTAATTAAAAAATAACAAAGAGCCTCATAGATAGAGGCTCTTTTTAATTTCAACAAATTCATGACAACTCTACGCTTTTCCTCATCACATTCTAAAATACTGTACAATGAAAGTAGAACCTCATCTTAGATTTTTTTCTCCATACATACTACTCTAAAAAAATTGCCACACTACCATTGCTAACTGTTTTTACTGGGGGTGCTTACTTATGAGCAATTGGTACAGTAAGACGAAAGATCAAACATTAATAGACCTAGAAACAAATGAACAACACGGTTTAACAGATGAAATCGTAAATGAACGTTTAAAGCAATATGGCCCTAATGAATTAACAACAAAACAAAAACGTACTTTATGGCAACGCATTTTCTCCCAAATTAACGACGTCCTCGTATACGTCCTTATTATTGCTGCCCTTATTTCCGCCTTTGTAGGTGAATGGGCCGATGCAAGTATTATCGCGCTCGTTGTTATTTTAAATGCAGTTATCGGTGTCATCCAAGAATCAAAGGCCGAGCAAGCTTTAGAAGCACTAAAGAAAATGGCGACACCTAAAGCTATCGTAAAACGAGACGGCGAACTAAAAGAAATCCCATCTGAGCACGTCGTTCCAGGTGATATCGTTATGCTTGATGCCGGACGATATATACCATGTGATTTACGGCTTATCGAAACTGCTAATTTAAAGGTTGAAGAATCTGCTCTAACTGGTGAATCTGTCCCCGTTGATAAAGATGCAGTCTACCATCCTTCCATGCAAAGTGATGAACAAGTACCGTTAGGCGATCAAAAAAACATGGCTTTTATGTCGACGCTAGTAACATACGGACGTGGCGTCGGCGTTGCTGTTGAAACTGGGATGCACTCACAAATTGGTAAGATTGCTACCCTTTTACATGAAGCAGACGATGATATGACACCACTTCAAAAAAGCTTAGCACAAGTAGGAAAATATTTAGGCTTTGTCGCTGTAGCTATTTGTGCTACTATGTTTCTCATCGGTTTTTTACAAGGACGAGATACTTTAGAAATGTTTATGACTGCAATTAGTTTAGCTGTTGCAGCCATTCCAGAAGGTTTGCCAGCTATCGTTTCTATTGTCCTTGCCATCGGCGTTCAACGTATGATTAAACAAAATGTTATTATTCGTAAACTACCAGCTGTTGAAGCTCTCGGTTCTGTCACAATTATTTGTTCAGATAAAACGGGTACATTAACTCAAAATAAAATGACTGTTACTCACTTTTATAGTGATCGCACATACGATCATTTAGAAAATTTGAATGTAAATAATGATATACACCGCCTACTATTAGAAAATATGGTTTTATGTAACGATGCTTCTTACGGTACCGACTCACAAACAGGGGATCCTACAGAAATCGCCCTTCTTGTTGCCGGAAGCTCTTTTAACATTCAAAAAGATCAGTTAGAAAATACACATGAACGCGTTAACGAGCTCCCTTTCGATTCAGATCGTAAAATGATGTCAACCGTGCATACATACGATGAAAGCTACTATAGCATGACGAAAGGTGCTATTGATAAACTTTTACCTCACTGCACCCATATCTTTATAAATAACAAAATCGAGGTCCTAACAGATTCTGATAAAAATCAAATATTAGACGCTGCCGGGTCAATGTCTCAAGAAGCTTTAAGAGTACTTTCATTCGCATTTAAACAATACAATTCAAGCGATGTGGATATAAATCATCTCGAAGAAAATCTCATCTTTATCGGTCTTGTCGGTATGATTGATCCACCACGTACAGAAGTAAAAGATTCCATTACAGAGTGTAAAAAAGCTGGTATTCGTACAGTTATGATTACTGGCGATCATAAGGATACCGCCTTTGCAATTGCCAAAGAACTTGGTATCGCTGAAGAAAAATCTGAAATTATGATTGGAACTGAATTAGATAACATTTCAGATACAGAACTAGCAAGTAAAATTAATCATTTAAATGTATTCGCTAGGGTCTCTCCAGAACATAAAGTGAAGATCGTAAAAGCATTACGTGCAAAAGGAAATATCGTTTCTATGACTGGTGATGGTGTCAATGATGCTCCATCTTTAAAGCAAGCTGATGTTGGCGTAGCGATGGGCATTACAGGAACAGACGTCGCAAAAGGCGCAGCAGATGTAGTTTTAACAGACGATAACTTCTCATCTATTGTGAGAGCTGTTGAAGAAGGAAGAAATATTTATCGTAATATTAAAAAGTCTATTCTCTTCCTACTCTCTTGTAACTTCGGCGAAATTATAGCTCTCTTTTTAGCTATTTTACTCGGCTGGGCAACACCACTACGCCCTATTCACATTTTGTGGGTAAATTTAATTACAGATACACTGCCTGCATTATCACTCGGTGTTGATCCTGAAGATCCAGATGTGATGAAGGAAAAACCACGACATGCGAAAGAAAGCTTATTTAGCGGCAGCGTTCCTTTTCTTATTTTCAATGGGGTTGTAATTGGACTTCTTACTTTAACAGCCTTTATCGTCGGGGCAAAGCTCTATACAGGAGATACAAATTTATTTCCTCTCTTCCCAGATCAAATTGATGAAGACGCTCTATTACACGCTCAAACGATGGCATTTGTCGTTCTTAGTTTTTCTCAACTCGTTCATTCATTTAACTTACGTTCAAGAACGAAATCAATTTTTTCAATTGGGATATTTACAAATAAATATTTAGTCTTCTCACTTCTAATCGGTGTTCTTATGCAAGTGTGTATTATCTCCATCCCACCTCTTGCCAATATATTCGGTGTGCATGCATTAACAATGCAAGATTGGGGATTTGTTCTCTTGTTAAGTATCATTCCGCTTGTTGTAAATGAAATCATTAAATTATTTAAGAGAAAATAAAAGGCAATGAGGACTGTTCCTCATTGCCTTTTATTTATCCTTGTAATTCTTTTTTGATGTTCTCTGTTAATGTAGCCATGCGCTTGCGGCTTTCTTCACGCTCACGTTTATTTTGCTCTTCAATTTGTTGTGTTTCTTGCATACCTCTTGAAATAATGTTCCAAGTTTCCTCAAGTGTTTCCATCTTAATACTAGAAGAACCTGATAATCTCGCTACTTCCACACTTTGAGTTGCGATATTTTGTGCATTTTTCTTAAGTAATTCATTTGTACGGCGATCAAGTTCAGCCATAGAATCCGCAACAAGCTTTTGACGTTTCGCATTTACCGCTTGAATGATACCATTTTTAAAGATAGGAATCGTTGTAATAAATGCTGTATTGATTTTACCGATTAATTTATTGTTACCGCGTTGAATCATACGAATTTGTGGTGCTGTTAATAGAGCAACCATACGTGCTTTTTCTAAATCATCAATACGCTGTTCTAAAATTTCAACAGAGTTTTTAAGCGATTCTAATTCAATACCCGCTAACTGATCATTATTACGTATGCGCTCTTCGTACATCGGAACTAACTCTGTATTTAAACGCTCTAATAACATTTCCCCTGCTACTACGTATTTTTCTAAGTCTAAATAATACTTTAAGTTTTGCTCATATAAACCATCTAACGTACCAATTGATTTTTTCATTTCATCTTGATACTTCGTAATTTCTACGTATACTTTATCCATTTCGCGACCCATCGTCTGATACTTACTAAAGATTTGTTCAATCATTTTATCTGCTTTTTTGAACATACGTGAGAAGAAACCACTTTTCTCTTCCGCAAAGTCTTTACTATCAAATCTGTCCATAATTTTACCGAGCTGTTTTAATAATTCACCAGAGTCTTCTACTTTCGATAAAGACATTGTATGTAAAATTTGATCAGCGAAACGTGAAATTTCCATAGAAGGTTCTTTTCCGAGTTCAATTAATTCTAATTGATCTTTAATGTCTACTGCGTTATAAATACGTTGCACTTCTGCATCTTGTCTAAGTTGCAAGCGAACATCTTGTGCGGTTTGCTCATTCAATTCTGTTTTCGAATCTAGTACGACTGGGTTATTCATATGGTATTCTCCCTTTCCTTATAAAAATGGACGAAATAGTCCTTTTATTGTTTGTGATAAATTTTTATAGGCTGATGAACCATGAAATTCAAGATCGAAATTAACTTCTTCAAGCCAATGTGAATCAAATGCTCCTGATTGAATATACGGTTCAATATCGTTTCTCCCCGTTGGATTAAAGTGGAATACATCTACTCCAATTTGATTTAAAAATAGTAATAACACAGCATCAGAACGACTTAATTCTCCGCTCTTCTCATTATTAAATATAACAATTTTCGGTACTTCTTGCGAATAATCAAATTTCTCAAGCTGCTCTAAAATGTTCGGTGGTATTTGAGAGAGTTGTGCGAAAACATACAGCGCTACATCTTGTTTCGTCTCTTTCGCAATTGGTTTACACATTTCACTTTCACACGTATGGATCATTGCTTCTGCAATACCATGTTGTAATCCTTCTGGTAAACGCTTATGCGGCCACCAATGGCTGTTCATAATTAAATCCGGATGTAACTTTCCCCCGCGGTCCAATGCATCTCGATAATGATATTGGAAATTTGCTTTTTGTTCTTTCGTAAACGGGAATGTATTAATTAATAAACTGTTATCAAATGATGTAACAGCCTTTAATCGCTGAAAATACTCTTTATCATTTTTTGAAACACCTGATATTTTCGCAAATAAAGAAGGGATATAAATGTGTTTATTCTCAACAAAGAATGTCGGGCGTACAAATGCCTTTTCTTTCGTAATTAAAAAGAGTTCATCATACGTTGTTTTAAGCGTACGAGCTACAGGCGTATACGAACGGAATTGCCACGGCTTGTACAACAGTGAATTATCGTGGTGAAGTACTTGCTCAATTTCTTTTGAAGCTTGATACGCTACTGTTGCAACACGTTCGCGGCGGCGATCTGGAAATGGCTCAAGAGAAATACGACCTGCATGAGACACAACAAAACTTCTTCCTTCCTCATCAATATTCTCAAATCCATCTTTTCCTTCTGGGTGATAATAAAGCACATCACAGCCGAGCATAATAAGAAAGTGTAAGAAATATATACGACTCTCCGTCGCATCACCGTACCAAACGATACGCGGCATTTGCTTCTTATAATTAATTGTAGAAAACCACTTTGCTACGTAATTTTCACTTAATTTAATCATATCGATTAAGAAACGCCGGAATCCTTCTGTTTTTAAAGATTGATTATGTTGCTTCTCATACAATTTCAATACAGAAATAAACGTCGTATGTATATAATGCTGTAAATCAGGATTGTCTACTTGCGGTAATAGTTGTTTTCCAGACAAATGTGCTACAAGCCTATTGACGGTAAGTCCATTCGGCGCTTCTTGATGTAATGCAAAAACTTCTTGAATATGGCGCAGTTTTTCGGGATCAATCACCTTATTTAAATTTTGTTCATGCAAAACCTCGATCCCTTTTGCTTCACTATAATCAAATAACACATTGATATATTCATCTACATCATTAGGGACACCAAGAATTCGACTTGCTATGTAACTAAATTTCATCTCATTCTCTGTCAGTTCATATTGTGGACGTTTTTCTAAAAGCGCTTCAAATTGCTTTAAATCTGATTCTTCTTTTAATGCACATGGTTGAAGTGTAAAACGTGAAAACACAACAGTTCACCTCCAAAAACATTTACGTTTTTTCTAAAGTTTCTCTTCTATTATAAACTATTTTTAGTTATAAAAAATGGGCGCTCGCATAACGAGCAAACCCATTTCAATTATTTATGTTCACTTTTAGTAGCTGCAACTTCTTCTTTAGCTTGTCCAGAATTCTTCATGTAGTGAAGTATAAATGTTGCTCCAAACGCTATAACTAAAATAATAAAGAACAGCGTATGACTTACTTCAATATGAATGACAGACAGTAGCATTTTTGCTGCAATAATTAAAATTAAAATATATGCTGTCGTTTCAAGTTCTGGAATACGCTCTAACAATTTTAAGAATACACCAGCGATACCACGCATCATTAAAATACCGAGCATTCCACCTAATAGTAAAATCCAAACTTCATTCGATACACCAAATGCAGCAAGTACACTATCTACAGAGAATGCGATATCCATTAATTCAACCATCGCAACCGTCCCCCAGAAAACACCGAACATTCTGAAGAGAATACTGTTTTGGTTCATACCATGGGCTTCCGCTTCTTCTGAATTGCCTTTTCTTTTATCAATGAAATATTTAATTGATAGCCAAGCTAAGTAAAGCGCACCTAACACTTTTACCCAGGCCAATTTAATTAAGAACATTCCGATTCCAATTGCAATAAAACGGAATACATAAGCTCCAATCAGTCCATAGAATAATGCTTTTTTTCGTTTTTCTTCTGGAAGATGTTTTACCATTACTGCTAATACGAGTGCATTATCGGCAGATAATAAGCCTTCAAGTACAACAAGTGTACCTATTAACCCCCAAGATACTGGATCTTGTAACACTTTAATCCACATGTCCAAGTCGAAAAACTGAGCATACGTATCAAGGATTCCTTGCAAAATACTCATCTTACCTTTATCCCCTATTCTTTGCTAGATTTATAGAAAGGTCAAAAAAAGGAAACGAATGTCGTTTCCCTTCTTATGCATCCAAGCCATACGCTTTTACAAGCGCACCTAATCCACCTTGGAATCCGCTTCCTACTGCACTAAACTTCCACTGTCCATTATGACGATATAATTCACAAAAGACAACTGCTGTTTCAATGGAGAAATCTTCCCCTAAATCAAAACGAAGAACTTCTTCGTTTGTTTCTTCATTTGCTAAACGAACGAATGCATTTGCAACCTGTCCAAAGTTTTGATTACGGCCTTCACCATCATAAATTGTAACTGTAATAGCAATTTTATGAACATCTGCTGGAACCTTTTTCAAATCGACAACAAGTTGCTCATCATCACCGTCACCTGCACCTGTACGGTTATCTCCTGTATGTAAAACTGATTCACAAGGAGACTGTAAATTATTATAGAAAATAAAATCAGTTTCCTTCGTACATTTCCCGTTCGCATCTAATAAAAAGGCAGATGCATCTAAATCGAAATCAGATCCACCATCATAAGATTTAATATCCCATCCAAGACCAATTACTGCTCTTGATAAACCTGGGCTTGTTTTAGCTAAATCTATTTTCTGTCCTTTTTGCAATTGAATAACCATATATATTCACCTCTATATTTTAATTTTTAAAAATATATCCATCAATAAATACGCGTTTCACTGATGGATATATAAATCTATTACTCTACATCTAAACCAAAGTTATTACATAGAGAACCTAATCCACCTTGGAATCCACTTCCGATTGCATTGAATTTCCATTCACCTGCGTGACGGTATAATTCGCTTACTACTACAGCTGTTTCAATAGAGAAATCTTCTCCTAAATCGTAACGAATTAATTCTGCATTCTTTTCTTCATCCATAATACGTACGAAAGAATTAGAAACTTGTCCGAAGTTTTGGCTGCGGCCTTCTCCATCATAAATTGTAATTGTGAAACAAATACGCTCAATGTTAGCAGGAACATTTTTCAAGTCTATTTTAATTGTTTCATCGTCGCCTTCACCTTCGCCTGTACGGTTATCTCCTAAATGCTCTACAGCACCATTCGCACCTTTTGGATTATTATAGAAGACGAAATCCTCTGCTCCTGAAACTTTACCGTTAGCACCTACTAAGAAGATACTAACATCTAAATCGAAATCGTTTTGTCCATCATAACGATTCGTATCCCAACCAAGTCCTACAAGAACTTTCGAAAGACCTGGATTTGTTTTTGTTAAGTCTACCTTTTGTCCTTTTTTCAATGAAATAGATGCCATATTATACTATTCCTCCTTGGTTTATTTTATTGGTAACGTGATACAATCTCACTTAAGTTTTTATCTTGTGTTCCTTCTCCCACTGCTGAAAACTTCCATTCGTTTCCATGTCGGTACATTTCACCTGCAATTAAAGTCATTTTGCCAGCATAATTATCTGACAAGTTATAACGCGCTAATTCTTCACCTGTTTGTGGGTTTTGAATACGAATATATGCATTGCGAATCATCCCAAAATCTTGACGACGATTTACACAGTCATAAATATTTACAACGAATACTAGACGATTAATACGGCTCGGAACTTTATGTAATTCTACGAAAATTGTTTCGTCGTCACCAGCGCCTTCACCTGTTAAATTATCTCCTGAATGAATGATACTACCACAAGTAGAAAGTTTGTTGCCGAAGTAAACTAAATCATTTTTGTTTAAAAAACGATCCCCTTCTAACATAACAACTGATGCATCACAATCTACATTTGGTTTACTTCCAAATAATGAAGACAGAAATCCACCTGATTGCCCAATTGGATCCCAGCCTAAGCCAACCTGCATTTTCGCTACTCTAGGTTGTCCTTTCGTTAAATCAATCTTTTGTCCTTTTTCTAAAATAATAGGCATGAAGTTTCTTCCTTTCTACAAAGCATTTTCCAACTCGGAAAACATTGTATTCTTCTCTTATATTGTAGCATTATTTATCTAATGAGAAAAAGGATAAATTCTCAATTATATGAAAACAGATACTATATTTATTTATACTGATGTAATAAGTGGTAAATAGAGCCAATCATTCCTGCACAATTACCGCTTTGCGCAAGTTTAATCTCACAATTACTATAAATCTCTTGATTTAAGTATGTTCCTATCTCTTCCTTCACTTCATTTAAGAAATCATCTCCTCTTTCAGTAATTCCCCCACCAATAATAATCATTTTCGGATTAAAAATATAAGCAAGATTGCTAATACCAATCGCCAAATGTTTAAAGAAAATCTTCACGGCTTGAGTAACACCGCTATCACCCTTATCATATAATTCGAAAATTATTTTACCATCCCACTCCTTTTTACCTTTATATCTTCGTACAAGATGAATTAATCCCGAAATTGAGGCAACCTCCTCAAAAGTTTTCCCTTCTATTAACATGTTCCCCCATTCCCCAGCGCCAAACAAATGTCCACGGTATAACTCTCCATTTATAACAATTGCTCCACCAATGCCCGTTCCAAGCGTAAGCATAATAAAATCGCTTTCTCCCCTCCCTGTACCTTTCCATTTCTCTCCTAAGGCTGCACAATTAACATCATTTTCAATAGATACAGGAACTTTTAATACTTCTTGTAATCTCTCAACAATAGAAATATTAGCATAACGCGGAATATGATCCACACCTCCCGTTATAACTCCTTTATCAATATCAACAATTCCCGCTGTACTAATACCAATTCCGGAAATAGTATATTCAGTCATTAACTTTTTTGATAAATATATAAGCTTTTGAACAATTTGTTCCCCGCCCAAGTGAATTTCTGTCGGGACCTTTTTATGTATTAGTACTACACCTATTTCTGAAACAATTCCATATTTAATTTGCGTACCACCAATATCAAATGCAATATATTCTTTCATCCGTTGCCACTTCCTCTACTGTTATGAGTGTAAATTCTCCATCACTCTACTGTTTGCAAGGAATTTACATTAACTCTTTTCTCCCTTTAGAAATACACCACCTTTTTCTATATATAGTTTTTTTTGCATAAAACTCTTTTTCCTATGAAATATTACAAAGGGGTGTATTTTAGATGGAACAATAATTTTTTCTTCAGGAGGAAAACAATGACAAAAATATTCATTTTAGCATCAACACTTTCTTTATCCTTTTTTAGTGGCTTAAATATTGGTAATGCTGCAACTGAAAACTTCAATCCAATAACAAACGCTATTGTACAAAATAACGATAATTTAGCAGAAGGTAATTCAAAAGATAATAATAAACCTCCAGGAAACAATGGCTCTCAGGACGATAGTGGTTCTGACGGCAACGGCTCTGGTGGCAGTGGTTCTGGCGGCAGTGGTTCTGACGGCAACGGTTCTGGTGGCAGTGGTTCTGGTGGCAACGGTTCTGGCGGCAGTGGTTCTGGCGGCAGTGGTTCTGACGGCAACGGTTCTGGTGGCAGTGGTTCTGGCGGCAATGGTTCTGGTGGCAACGGTTCTGGTGGCAGTGGTTCTGGCGGCAATGGTTCTGGTGGCAATGGTTCTGGCGGTAATGGTTCTGGTGGCAATGGTTCTGGTGGCAGTGGTTCTGGTGACAATGGCTCTGGTGGCAACGGTTCTGGTGGCAACGGTTCTGGTGGCAATGGCTCTGGTGGCAACGGTTCTGGCGGCAGTGGTTCTGGTGGCAGTGGTTCTGGTGGCAGTGGTTCTGGTGACAATGGCTCTGGTGGCAACGGTTCTGGCGGCAGTGGTTCTGGCGGCAGTGGTTCTGACGGCAACGGTTCTGGTGGCAGTGGTTCTGGTGGCAGTGGCTCCGGTGGCAGTGGTTCTGGTGGCAGTGGCTCCGGTGGCAACGGTTCTGGCGGCAACGGTTCTGGTGGCAGTGGTTCTGGTGACAATGGCTCTGGTGGCAATGGTTCTGGTGGCAGTGGCTCCGGTAGCAATGGTTCTGGTGGCAGTGGCTCCGGTAGCAATGGTTCTGGTGGCAATGGTTCTGGTGGCAGTGGTTCTGGTGGCAGTGGCTCTCAGGGCGGCAACCGTGTTAAAGGCGACAGTAGTTCTCAAGGTGGTAATGGTTCTCAGGGTGGCAACCGTGTTAAAGGCGATAGCGGCTCTCAAAGCGGTAACGCAAAAGATAATGCAACAAAACAAGGCAATAAGCTGCCTAATACTGCAACGCATTATCCTGCATCTATTTTAATTGGTCTTTCGACATTCCTAATTGGTGTGTTACTATTTATTCGTCGTAAAAACGCAAAATAAAAAAATCATCCTTCCATCTAAAAATACATGAAACAGATTATAAAATGAAACTTTAATCAGTGGGGATTTTGTTCATCCCCCACTGATTATTAGCCTTCACCAATCGAGCTTTTACGGGCAGCAGGGCTCCCACCTAACTTCTTTGCTCCAGCCGAATTTTGAAGTGGGAGTTTTACTGCCTGGAAAATAACGGGATAAAACTAAAAAGGACTTTGATTGCATTTTATTATGCAATCAAAGGTCCTTTTTGTCATCTAGTAGCAAGAGTATTAATACGCTTTTCCCCAATACACCATCTGCTTCGCTTTTTTACTACAGCAAATACATTCGTCAGCTAAACTTTCTTGTTCGAACGGAATACAACGTGAAGATACTCCAATTTCTTCTTTTAATTTTTCTTCACAAGCTAGTTCTCCACACCACATCGCTTTAATAAATCCTTGCTTTTCATCAGCCGCTTTTTTCATCTCTTCGAAATTCGTCACACTATACGTATTCTCATCGCGAAATACTTTTGCTTTGCTAAATAAAGAATGGTGAATTTCCTCAAGTAGTGCTGGAATGCGTTCTTCTAATTGATCCATTGATATAAATTCTTTTTCTTTCGTATCTCGCCTTACAAGTACAACTTGATTCTTTTCAATATCCTTTGGACCAACTTCTAATCTAATTGGAACACCCTTCATTTCATACTCATTAAATTTCCAGCCAGGTGTTTTATTGCTAGCATCTATTTTTACACGTGCAACCTTCTGAATACGTCCTTGCAACTCTGTTGCTTTTTCTAACACACCTTCTTTGTGCTGAGCAATAGGAACGATAACAACTTGTACTGGAGCGACTTTCGGTGGCATTACAAGTCCGTTATTATCGCTATGAACCATAATAAGTCCACCTATCATTCTTGTTGATACACCCCAAGATGTTTGATGTACGTATTGCCATTTACCGTTACGGTCTAAAAACTTAATATCAAATGCTTCAGAGAAATTCGTTCCAAAGTTATGAGATGTTCCTGTTTGAAGTGCTTTTCCATCATGCATTAAACTTTCAATCGTATAAGTTGCCTTCGCTCCTGCAAATTTTTCTTTTTCTGTTTTTTGCCCTTTAATAACCGGAATCGCTAAATACTCTTCACAAAAAGCAGCATATAGATTTAAAATATTTAATGTTTCAATTTGAGATTCTTCTGCCGTTTCATGAATCGTATGACCTTCTTGCCATAAAAATTCAGTTGTACGAAGGAATGGTCTCGTCGTCTTCTCCCAACGAACTACTGAACACCACTGGTTATATAACTTTGGTAAATCATTATATGATTGAACAATTTTTGAAAAATGCTCACAGAATAGAGTTTCAGATGTAGGGCGTATACAAAGCCTTTCCGCCAATTTCTCATCTCCGCCATGAGTAACCCATGCTACTTCAGGAGCAAATCCTTCAACATGATCTTTCTCTTTTTGTAATAAACTCTCTGGAATAAACATTGGCATGTACACATTTTCATGACCAGATTCTTTTAATTTTTCATCCATCACTTTCTGGATATTTTCCCATAATGCATAACCGTATGGACGTAAAATCATACAACCTTTCACACTTGAATAATCAACAAGCTCCGCTTTTTTTACAATATCGGTATACCACTGAGCAAAGTCTTCTTCCATTTTCGTAATGGCTTGTACTTGTTCTTTTACCATAGTTATTCTTCCTCCTTTAGAAAATAGAAAAAGCCCGCGTCCCCAAATAGGGACCGAGCTTTGTCGGCGTTACCACCCTGATTCATACACAAAAAAATTGAGTATGCTCTCTTTTTGATAACGGGAATTTCCCGCTGCATATGCAGAACTCAAAGGTAGGTTCCATATCGCCTCTTTAAGAATCTTCCAGCCAAAAGGATTCTCTCTCTGCAAAAAGGTAAGACATGTACTATTCCTTTTTCATCGTTATAATAAAATAAATTTGTTGAATATCATAATATAAATTTTATTTCAAAACAAGAGCCAATTTTCTTGTTTTTATACATTTTTTTCAATTATCACTGTTTTATACGTAACTTTTCCGAACTATTTTTACAAGTTGATGAGCAACCATACCAATTAGTGTACCAATTAAAACGAAGAAACAAATAAATCCGTATCCCATTCCTTCCCAACCACCAATAGCGATCATTGTTACAGGAAAGAAAGCTAAACAAAGAAGTACTAAACTAAGTGCAAATATAATATCAAACTGTTTGTCTGGAAAACGTTTCTTTAGTAAATATGACATAAAAAATACAAGGAGAACGGTGACTCCACCAATGATGTAAAAGATACCAAATCCATCTAGCCAATCCATAGTATTCCCTCCTTCCATTCATTCCCTTATACTTATTATATGTTTAATTTTTCTGAAAATAAATAACAAAATTTTATTCAAAAATATATTTTTACCACCAGGTATTAATAGTAATATATAAGAATAGGTTTTATATAATCAGGAGGGAAACTTTATGGATAAAGCATTAACAAATCACGTCATCATTTTATCTTTTGACTGCTTATCAGCTTTAGATTTTCCTATATTACAAAAACTACCGCATTTCCAAACTTTAATAAAAAAGGGCGCGATTGCGAAAAAAGTGGAGCCAATTTATCCTTCTGTAACATATCCAAGCCACTCAACAATTGTAACCGGTAATTATCCTAATAAGCATGGCGTTGTCAGCAATACATTACTTCAACCAGGACGTGATTCACCAGATTGGCATTGGTACCGAAAGTTCATTAAAGGGACAACTTTATATGATGAAGCACGCAAAGCAAATTTAACGACAGCAGCCCTTCTATGGCCTGTTACTGGAAGAGCAAATATCGATTACAATTTACCAGAAATTTTTCCAAATAGACCGTGGCAAAATCAAATTTTAGTTTCATTATTTAGCGGTAGCCCGCTATATCAATTAGATTTAAATCGTCGTTTCGGCCATATACGAAATGGATTGTCACAGCCTGAGCTTGATGATTTCGTCCTTGCTTCTGCCGTACATACAATCCAGACGAAAAAGCCTAATGTTATGTTTGTACATTTTACTGATTTAGATACGCAAAGACATTACCATGGCTTCGAGTCCGAGGAAACAGTAGCTGCAATCCATAGACACGACGAACGCCTTGGAAAAATTATTCATGCATTAAAAGAAAGCGGGATATACGAAGAAAGTACAATTATTGCACTTGGCGATCATAGCGCTTTAAGTGAAAACAAAGCAATCCAATTAAATGTCCTATTTCGTCAAAAAGGACTTATATCCGTAAATAAAAGTGGCAAGTTACTAGATTGGAAAGCTTATTGCCAAAGCTGTGATGGATCTGCCTACGTACATGTAAGAGATAAAAATGATACTGAAACGATTAATGAGATTCAACTTCTTCTTGAAGGACTTCTTCAGGATAAACAAAATGGAATTGAATTTATTCTGCACGATGAAGATGCAAAAGAACGTGGTGCTGATGGTAATTGCTTATTTATGCTAGAAGCCATGGAAGGTTATTACTTCATTGAAAATTATACAGGTGATTTCATAAAAGAAATTACTAAAAAAGATGTTACTTCTAGTAAGAAATATACATTTGGAACACATGGATATTCCCCAACAAAACCTAACTATGAAACAATTTTTATGGCTGCTGGGAAAGGCATTCAAAGTGGCGTTACAATCCCGTATATGAGACTGATTGATGAAGGTCCCACTATTGCTAGGTTACTCGGTTTGCACTTAGGTGAAACAGACGGAGCAATTGTAGAGGATTTACTTCAATTGTAAAGAACTGTGTATATATGTAAAAGTTATGTAAAAATCATCACTGTTTCTCTTTTTACAATTTTTATTTTTGTACACTGTTAGTAGAACAAATTTAAGGGGGAACATTATATGAAAAAAATGTCCAGACAAGAAAAAAGCTGGATATTATATGATTGGGCGAACTCGGTATATTCGCTCGTCATTACAACCGCATTATTTCCAATTTACTTTAAAGCAGCTGCAAAAGAAGCTGGACTATCTGGTGCAACTTCAACAGCCTATTGGGGATATGCAAACTCGTTCGCTACACTTTTAATTTCTATACTCGCTCCTATTCTCGGCACGGTTGCTGATTATAAGGGATTTAAAAAACGATTTTTCACATTCTTCTTTGGACTCGGTATCGTATTTACAAGTATGCTAGCAGTTGTTCCAACATCTCAGTGGTACTTATTACTAGGATGCTATATGCTCGCATTAGTTGGCTTTGCTGGAGCAAATATTTTTTATGATGCATTTCTAGTAGATGTTACCTCTGGAGATAGAATGGACCGAATTTCTACGCGAGGTTTTGCATTAGGTTACATTGGGAGCACAATTCCTTTTATCGGTTGTATTGCTCTTATTATTCTTGCTCAAAAAGGAACTATCCCCTTATCAGTCGGAATTGCTAGTCAAATTTCCTTTGCAATAACAGCTCTTTGGTGGGGACTATTTACGATACCAATGCTAAAAAATGTAGAGCAAACACACTATATTGAACGTCATCCAAGACCAATTGCAATGAGCTTCAAGCGCCTTGCTAATACGTTTAAAAATATTAAAGAATATAAAACTGTATTTATGTTCCTAATAGCTTACTTTTTCTACATTGATGGGGTAGATACAATTATCACTATGTCTACTGCTTACGGAACAGATCTCGGTATTAGTGCAACCAATCTATTAATCATCTTATTTGTAACACAAATTGTCGCTTGTCCATTTGCTTTATTATATGGAAAACTATCGGAAACATTTACCGGTAAAAAAATGCTATATGTCGGTATTATCATTTATATCATTATTTGCACATATGCTTATTTCTTAAAAACGACACTTGATTTCTGGATTTTAGCAATGTTAGTTGCCACTTCTCAAGGCGGTATTCAAGCACTTAGCCGTTCATATTTCGCAAAACTAGTACCGAAAGAATCTGCAAATGAATTCTTCGGATTTTATAATATCTTTGGTAAATTCGCAGCAATTATGGGTCCGGTATTAGTTGGTGTCACAACACAATTAACAGGAAAAACAAACGCTGGTGTCCTTAGTATTATTGTCCTATTTATTATCGGTGGATTCTTATTAACTAGAGTACCCGAAAATGATACGTCCGTTACACCACCTAATCCGAAAACTAAAACAATATAAGAGAAAGATCCCCTTCACACAAGAAGGGGATCTTTCTCTTATATTTTTAACGATAACGCCCCACAATTAAAAACTCTAAAGCTTGTACAAAAATAATTTATCGACAGTTGTTCCTAATACTTCTGCTAACCGGAATGCTAGCGCTAAGCTTGGATCATATTTATTATTCTCAATTGCATTTATCGTCTGTCTTGATACGGTACACTTATCCGCTAATGCACCTTGTGAAATATTATTTGCAGTGCGCAATTCATAGATTTGATTTTTCACACCGTTTCTCCTAACCTGTAAAATCGTTTTTACATCATCAGTATATAGTTGGTACATTTCATTGTCAAAAGACTGTACAAGAAAAGAGAGCAATTCTGCTCCGTTACAATGGTTATTTTGAAGCTAACGAATTCGTCAGTTCCTCTTTATTAGCAAGCTCTTCTTTTTTTATTTGCATACGTAGAACTGGACCTATTGCCAATAAAATAAGTGACGTCGCTATACAAAATACAATCACTAGTGAAGTCATTTCCTTCAATCCTCCAGCTAGCGATGTTCCGATTAACATAGCACCCATAAATAATGGTAAAATTGTTCCATTTACTCTTCCAATCATGTTTTCTGGTACAAGCTGAATCATAAGCGTACCGACAACGATATTAACACAAGCTAAACAAATACCTGTTCCAAACCTCATGAAACTAGTAATCCAAAATGATGTAGATAGCCCTTCTACTAAAAATGACATCGCTAATATGCTCATACCGAATACAAACATCTTTTTCGGATTCACTTTTGAAGCGAAAACAGCAGCAACAATACCACCGATTAGCATACCTATTCCATCCGCTGCCGCTAAATATTGAACGGCTTCTTTTTCCATTCCAAGCCGTTCTATTACAAGAAACACCTCTAACGGATTTGTTAGTCCAACTGCTAATCCCATAATGGTGAAAGTGATCGTAATCATACGTAAATTTTTCGTATGAAGAACGTACTTCCAACCCTCTTTTATATCATTTTTTAATGAATCTCTCACCACTTGCTCTTGTTCCACCCATTTTGGTAAAAATGAAAGAGCGATAGCAGATAACAAAAATAAAATAATTAAGCTATATAGTGACGTAAATAAACCAAGTTGTGTGTACACAAGCGATCCTACCACTGGTCCAAAAATCATAAATAGCGACTGTAATGTTTGATTAAATGCAATTGCATTTGCTACCTGTTCTTCTTTTACATAGCGTTTAAATATACGCGAAGATGATGGCTGAGAAAACTGACCTACAATCGCGGAAATGAGTGTTGCAAAAAATATAGCCTGCCAATAATCCAGCTTTAACAACAAGACAATTCCTACAATAGACAGTACACTTAATACATCTCCAGCAACCATCGTTCTTTTCGGATTCCAGCGATCAGCTAGTGCCCCACCGATAAACGAGAAAATAAAAATAGGTGCATATTCCATAACCGATAACAAAGAAACTGAAACTGGATCATTATTCGTTCGCTCCATTATGAAATACAAAAGAGCCATATTTCTAATCCAAATTGCAAATTGTTGTAAAATATCAGATGCCATAACGAGCATAAATGCTCGGTTTTTAAATAAAGCGTTCATTTTCATTCCCCTTTCATAAACCGACCGTTCGGTCTAATTTATTTTGTAAGAAAAGCAACTGACCTATTATTCAGCTGCCATTCCTTTTAACAATACATCTATTGCCTTTTTATAAATACGTTTCAGCTCTTTATAATCTAACTCGTAGTAAAGTACTCCAAGCCCCGATAATAATCCATTCACAATATACATAAGATCACGTGTATCATCTTCTTGAAACTCTCCAGACTGTATACCTGCTTCAATTAATTTCTCAACCATAACATATGATTCTCTAGTTAAAGCTAACAGTTCATCCAGAATTTCTTTACTTACAACTTGGCTCATAGAGAATTCCTCTATTGCATTTGAAATGGGTTGCTGTATGTCCTCTACATAATATTCCGCGAGACCATATAGTTTTTCAATACTAGTACTATACAACTTCTCTTTTTCATTCCATTTTTCAAGCCAATCATACGTATGCTGTTTCACTACAAATAAAAATAATTCTTCTTTACTTTTAAAGTGATAATAAATGCTTCCTTTACTTCTCTCTGTAATTTCACAAATCTCTTCCATAGATGTAGCTGCATAGCCCTTCTGTGAAAACAAACTTTCTGCTTTATAGGCAATTTCTTTCTTTATCTCTTCTGCGCTTCTTCTCATATTCACACCTCTTTAAACCGACCGTTCAGTCTAATAATAACAAATAAAAAACCTCTATCGCAAGAGGCTATACTCCTTATTTAAGAAAACGTACTTTCAAACCACATTCGAATCATATGTATTATTCCAAATTTAAATCCTAATTTAGTAAGAAATACGGTTCCCTTTTCATTTCCCCTAGCATGTTAAAAATATTTAATCAAACGTTTGTTTAACTGTTTTTATGCATATGTAAGCTAACTAATTAAACGTTTGTTTAAAAAGAAATACGCCCCCTATAGGGCGTATTCTCATCAATCACCGCCGCCTCCACCACCGCAGCTACCTCCACTATCTCCACCAAAAGAACCTCCGCAATCATGTGAACCTCCATCGTGCGAACTATCATTATCCGATCCAGCAAAGAAAAATAATGGTGATGAGCTGTTGGATGAATTATGAATGTTATTTTGTTTCGTAAGATTTACCTTCTTTTTGTTTGATCGAACTGCTGTTACGATCGTTCCAACTACAACAAATAATAGTATGACAATAATAAATTCCATATAAAAGCCCCCCTTAATCTTCGAATAATTGAATGGTTCTCTCTAAATTTTCAAGTGAAATGAAGCGCGATTCACGAAGGATCTCTTTTCCATTATAAAATAATAAAACTGTTGGTCCTGTAAATACTGCATATCGCCCCGCGATCTCTTGCATGTCTTGCAGTAATATTTCTACTTTCTCTACGTAATCATAATTCTCTAATACGCAATTTACTTTTCTTAACATAACATCACAAACACTACAATTTTCCGTTTTAATAAACAGCAGTACTAATTGTTGTCCTTCAATATATGTCGCTAATTCTTCTATCGTTTCAAATGTATTCATCTTATCCCTCTTAGCGTAATTTACGAAATACTTTATCCTGATACATACGAAAAGCTGAACTATCTTTAATCTTTCTCTTTTCCATTACTTGCTGAAAACGCAGCGTTTTTGCTGTTAACTCTTCTTGTAATTCTTTTTTCTCTACTTCATCATAACAGCACGCAATTAAGTCTTCTATCTTTAATATATCTTTTTGTAGTTCCATTTCTGGTGGAATCATACCCGCATTTTTTAAGATTTTATAACTCATTCTAAGTTCTGGAGGTACCATTGAAAGGTCTTCTAATTGTAGTGGTTTTCCTTTTCCCGGAATATTATCAAGATCACCATTCCGTATTGCTTGACGAATTTTTTCCTCAGCAATGTTCAAAAACACATCCACACTATCCGCTCCTTTACATATTTCTACTATTATTTTACATGAAATTTCATCATCCTGCTACGTCATTCAAGATTGACTTCGTAAAATTTTTCCAGGTTTATCCTGCTATTTGCCGGGCAGTAAAACTCCCGATTGGTGAGGGCTGATAATCAGTGGAGGATGAACAAAACCCCCACTGATTAAAGTTTCACTTTATTTAAACGATAATCGAACACAAATTTTACGAAAAATCGAAAATAGATATTATAATAACCTATTATGATTATATTTAGTTTCTAATATGAAGTTTATGTGAAGTTCATCTGAATTTCACATGAATTCCCTTTAAGTTCTATTGTCTTCCCATACTAATCACATTATCCTTTACATATAGGAATCATTTCCATTCCGTTTCAAACTATCTATATATAGATACAAAGATAGTAGCCTATTAGGGAAAGGCATCTAGTATTATTATAAATATAACCAAAGAAAAAGAACTCTTATGGTGCGCTTATAAGCGCACCATAAGAGTTCTTTTTCTTAAAATTCTCACGTAAGAGTTCTTGAAAATCATGTTACTCACAAAGAAAAGGCATTAGCTCATAAAAGCTAATGCCTTTTCTTTGTGAGTATTGTTAAACGTTCCATTTTTCGATATTCCATATTTTCGTTATCCATGCTTCATAGAAAGATGGCTCATGTGAAACAATTAAAACTGTACCTTTATATTGTTTTAACGCTTCCTGTAAAGCCGTCTTAGTCTCTGTATCCAAATGGTTAGTTGGTTCATCTAAAATTAAAACATTGCTTTTAGTTACGATAAGTTCGCATAATCGTACTTTTGTTTGTTCTCCTCCACTTAATAACTGGATAGATTTTAATACATGTTCTTCTTTCAATCCGCACTTTGCTAATGCTTGTCGGATTTCTTTTCTTGTCATATCTGGTCTCCCTGCCCATACTCTTTCTAGTGCAGTTATTTCTGAGGAAAATTCCTCTTGTGCAAAATAAGCGGGTTTTACTCGTTCCCCAACAGAGACTGAGCCGCCTAACGGTTTTATTTGTCCTAGTAATGTTTTTAACATTGTTGTTTTTCCAATCCCATTATGACCAATAATCGCAATCTTTTCCCCTTTTTTCACTAGAAAATCCAATTCCGGAAATAACGGTTCACCATAACCAATTTTCAGTTTCTCTACCTGTAATATACGACTCACTGGCTCAGTATAAACATTAAAATCAAAACGGGCGCGAGGTACATCGTTAACCTTTTCAACCTTTTTCATTTTCTCTAATACTTTTTCACGACTTTTCGCTTGTTTCGCTTTACGAATTTTATTTTTTTGAATAAAACCCTCTAAATGTGCAATTTCTTTTTGTTGTTTCGCATACGCCGCTTGTAATTGTTTCCTTTGTAATTGATAACTTTGCAAAAAGGTTTCATAATCTCCTACATAGCGCTTAACCTTTCGTTCTTCTAGATGATAAATAACATTCGTAATATTGTTCAAAAATATTTCATCATGCGAAATGATAATATAAGCTTTTTCATACATTTGTAAATACGATTGCAACCATTCTATATGAGCTGTATCTAAATAGTTAGTTGGCTCATCTAATAATAAAACATCCGCTTTTTCTAAAAGGAGTTTCCCAAGTAACAACTTTGTCCGCTGACCACCACTTAACTTTGAAACATCCTTTTCCAATCCTATTTCAAACAAGCCTAAGCCGGTTGCTACTTCCTCAATTTCTGTATGAATTTGATAAAAATTAGAATTCTCCAATATAGTTTGTAACTCTCCATACCTTACTAACAATTTTTCTACTTCTCCTGCTCCAGCCATCTCTTCTGTAAGTTTTAACATGTCACGTTCCAACTCATACAGGTTAGAAAACGCACTTTGCAAGTATTCTTCAATTGTTATGCCTTCTTGTAAATCTATATGCTGTTGCAAAAAGCCAATCTTCACATGTGGAAACCATTCAATGCTTCCATCATCATGTATAAGTTCTCCTGTTAACAAGCGTAATAATGTGGATTTTCCAATTCCATTTTTCCCTACTAGCCCAACATGTTCGCCCTTTAATAATCGAAAGCACGCATTATATAAAATGGTTTTCTCACCATATGAATGACTTACATTTTCTACTGTTAATATACTCATCTTTTTTCTCTCCTTTTCTTATGATCCATAAGCTAAATAGAGAGAACAACAGTATAAAGCCTTATTTAGTTATACATATAAAAATGGGTAAGGTGAATACACCTTACCCATTACATATTATCGTAAGAAAGGATTAAGGTTCTTTACCTGCTGTCTTCAATTTAGCTTCATCTTTAAAAATGGGCAGACTTCTCCCGTATCAAGCTAAAACCATTTGAAGAACAGTTGATAAAGTCATTTTATCCTTTCACTCCTTTAACATTTGTTATATTAAGAGTATAAACCACTCTGTTATATTCTATTCTCTACTTTTTCTTTTGTTCCTTCTTCCAATTTATCCGATGTTAATGAATCCACTATTTCCCCTATAGATTTCATCTTTCTCCTTCAATAGAAAAAAGCCTCTTAACAGCAATTATACAAAAAACTGTTAAAAGACTTTTTTCTATTTTTTCATATAAGGAGCCAATACTCTTAAAATTTCTTCCTTATCCTTCTTTAACTCAAGAGATGTTAACATATCCATCGTTCGCGGCCTAGGTAATTCCACTTGTACCTCTCCAACTATTGATGCTGGTCTTTGAGATAAAATAAATACGCGATCAGAAAGTAAAATTGCCTCATCTAAGTCATGTGTAACCATAACAATTGTTTGCTTTTCTTGATGCCAAGAATTTAAAAGCCAACTATGTACTTCCATTTTTGTAAAGGCATCTAATTTTCCAAAAGGCTCATCCAGCAGCATAATTGGCTTTTCACATAAATACGTACGAAGGAAACTAATTCTTTGACGCATTCCACCTGATAATTCATCTGGATAATGATCTGCATATTCATCTAGCTCAAATTGCTTTAATGCTTCCATTCCTTCTGTTAGCCTTTGTTTTTTAGGCTTCCCTTCGATTTCCAATGGAAGAACGATATTTTGCAAAGCCGATCGCCACGGTAGTAATAAATCTTGTTGCGGCATATAACTAACAACATCTTGTTTTTTTACATACTCCTCGTTATAAAACACTTCTCCGCTCGTTGGCTCTTCAACACTTGCAATCATATTTAATAATGTACTTTTTCCACAACCACTCGGACCTACAAAAGAGACAAACTCTCCCTCTTGTATAGAAGCACTAATATTTGCTAATACATTCTTTCCATCGAAAGCTTTTACAACATCTTTTATTTGTAATCCACTCATTTTTCACTTGGAAGGAATTCATTTGTAAAGGCATCTTTTACATCGATTTTCTTTTTAATAACTTTGTTGTCATATAAGAAATTCATGTAATTCGTCCAAATCTCTTCCTTCTGTACTCCCCACGCTTTTGCATCATCTTGATACTTTGTACTTAACCACTTTTGGCTTTCTTGTACTAATTCTTTATTCACATCTGGAACAGCTTTAATTAAAATATCCGCAGCTTCTTTCGGTTCTTTAATTGCAAAATCATAACCTTCTGTCGTTGCCGTCATAAATTTTTTCACAAAATCTTTATCTTGCTTCGTATGTTTTTCACTTGTAATAATAACAGGACTATAGAAATCAAGCGCTGGATCTAAGTCTTTTACCATAATTGTATTTAACTCTTTCCCTTGACGCTTCGCTTCAATTCCATCCCATCCATAATAAATCCATTCAAAGTCTGCATCACGACCGATTGATTTAAAGAAATCTGTTTGTCCAAGAATAATTTTTTCAACTTTATTAAAATCAGCTTGATGTTTCTCCATAATCGTCTTTAACGTCGCTTCTTCTGCTGGTCCCCCCCAGCCGCCATAACGTTTACCTTCAAAATCTTTCGGTGACGTCATATTATCTTTTTTTAGAGATGCAAAAGCAGAGGTATTATGCTGAATAATTGCACCAACAGAAACAACTGGGATTCCTTCAACACGAGCTAATGTTACATTTTCTTGTGCGCTTATCGCAAAGTCTGCTTTCCCAGAAGCAATCATCTGCTCTGCCGTTACATTATCACCAGGCTGGATAATTTCTACATCAAGCCCTTGCTTTTTGTAATAATCTTTCGTTTGCGCTACATATAAGCCAGTATGATTCGTATTTGGAAACCAATCTAAAACGACTTTTACTTTTTTATCTTTACTTGAACTTTCTTCTTTCTTCGCCGGATTACATCCGGCAACAGTTACTGCTAATAATGCAGCTAACATAATTTTTAAACCTTTTTTCATTTTCTGCCGCCCTTTCTGTATATCCATGGTGCTGTTATTCTTGCCATAAATTCAACAATAAAGTACAGACATAATGTCACCATGACGATAATCGCTGCAACACCAAATACTCGAGCCGTTAAAAAGGATTTCGTTGCTCTTGTAAGCATAACTCCTAATCCTTCGCTGGCACCAAGCCATTCCCCAATAATCGCCCCCATCACACTATATGTAACAGCAATTTTTAAACCTGAGAAAAAGTATGGGAGTACTGCTGGAAACTTTACTTTCTGGTAAACTTGCCATTTCGTTGCCTTCATTGTTTGTAACAGTTTCAGCATATTTTTATCTACCGTTTGGAAACCTTCTAAAATGCTAAGCGCAATTGGGAAGAAACAAACAAGAATAACAACCATTACTTTTGGCAACATTCCGTATCCAAACCAAATAATAAATAATGGTGCGAGCACAACGATTGGAATTGTTTGCGAAATAACGAGCAATGGATTCATTAAAATCCGAAATAAAGGGATGACATCCATAATGATAGCAATACTCGTCCCAAGTAAAATTGCAAAAAACAACCCAATTATTACTTCCTGTAACGTTTGCACTGTATTCGGTAATAGTAAATCTTTCATTCCAATTAACTCTTGCACAATTGCAGACGGCTTCGGTAAAATCCACGGCTCAATTTTAAATAATGAAACAGATCCTTCCCATATAGCAATGAGAAGGATAAGCCAAATTGTTGTGATTATTTTAGATCGCTTCTGGTTTTGCATATTCATCACGGTACTTCCAAACTTTTTCGTCAATCGTTACGCCTGTACTTGGACGATAGTGAATTTTAATAGAAGTGATTACTTCTTCTGCTCCAGCATCGACGCAAGCTTGTTGCGCGCGTTTAATGACGTCAAGAAGTACATCTAATTCTCCTTCCAACGTTGTTTCCATTGCCCCTACTTCATAACGAACTCCCGACTGTTGTACAACTTCAATTGCTTTATCAACAACGGAATACACATCTTTGTTCTTCGCTTGTGGTACTACTGAAAATGAAATTGTAACTTGTTGTGACATAATAAAATCCCCCTTACAAAATATGGTTTCAAAAAAAGAAAAGGCTTTCCTACCATGTAGGAAAGCCTTGTATACAAGTTATTCTATAATAACTTATGCTACATCACTTTAAAGTAACTCCCTACGCTGGCATTATCCAGATCAGGTTGAGGGTCGATGTATACTTACATCCTCTCAGCCAATTGGCTCCCCGGTTCTTAATTCGTTTTCATTGTAGCATGATTTATTTTATTGAACAAACAAAAGCATGTATAATCATTTCATTTAACTTTTAAATTCCCCAATTAACTCTTGTAACTCCTGTGAAAGCCAACTTAAAGAACTAGCTAATTCAGCAATATCTTGTACAGACATTTCCTGTTCTTTCATACTCTCTTCAATATTACTACTACTATTCGCATACGTATTTGCGATATGTGATAGTTCATTTACAACACGAACAATATTTTGGCCATTTTGCAAAATATCACTTGAATTGCTAGAAACAGCTCTAACTTGATTTGTAACAGATTGTGCTGATTTTGAAATTTTTTCAAAGAAAGCACCACTACTTTCAACAAGTTTAATTCCAGATTCTACTTCTTTTGAAGCTTTTTGCATTGAAACAACAGCTTCTTCCGTTTCAGCTTGTGTTTCCCCGATTAATTTTGCTATATCTTTTGCTGATGCTTCCGTCTGCTCTGCTAATTTACGCACTTCATCAGCAACAACGGCAAATCCCCTTCCGGTTTCCTCAGCACGTGAAGCTTCAATAGAAGCATTTAAAGCTAGCGAATTAGTTTGATTTGGAATACCTGTAATTACTGTTACAATATCACTAATTTCTTTTGATCTTGTTTCCAAAGAACAAATAATAGAAGATAAATCTTGTACTGCATTTTGTATTATGTTCATTTGATTAATCGCCTGTTCAATAACACCATTTCCTTTTACTGAATAATGCTCCATACCTTCAGACTCTTTCGCCATTTGTTTTGCAGCATTCGTTATCTCTTCCATCTTATCTTCCATTTCATATACAATACCTAAATACTGTGGCACTGAAGTTTCTTGTGACTGAGCGCCGGCTCTTAACCCCACCATAGAACTTACAATTTCTTGAACTGCCATGCTATTCTCTTTCGTACTCACTGACAATTCTTGTGAAGATGAGGAAACCTGTTCTGCTGTCTGCTTCACTTTATCTATAATTCCTTTAAACTTCTCGATGGTATTATTAAAATACGCATTAATAATACCAATATCATCTGGTCTTTCCTCTAATTTAATACTTAAATCACCTTCACCGACTTTGCGCAATCCTTCACGTAAATCTCGCAATGGAGCAAGTGCGTTACGCACAATTAAGAATTGAATAACAGTTGCAATTAAAACAGAAATACAAATAAACATTAAACCTTGTATAATGAAGTTTTCCTTTGTAATAGGAACAATAGAGGCATCTAGATCGGCTGCAACAATTGCCACAATATTATCTTCTCCATCTATAATTGGCTCTAATATCGTTACCCATGATCCTAATGCGTCTTCATATACTTCTGTTATGTTTGCTTTTTTCGTGCTCATTACTTTATCATATGCTTTCATCCAACGATCTGGTTGTTTGTAATAGTCTCCCGGCTTTACTTCAACAACATTTGCTAAACCTGTAGACAAATCGAAGATTTGTAACTCACCTTTTTCATTTTTTTTCGCTCCAACAATATACGTTTGTCCAACACTGTTCAATTCTTTCGTTGATTCATCTAATTTCTCTGTTAACTTCTCTCTCTTTTCTCTTTCTGCCGTTGGGTCTTTTGCAACATCCCTCAATATTTCTGCGTCTAATTTATGTAATACCGTATCTCCAGTTTCAAAAGAATGCCTTTCGAATATAGACATCATACTATTTTGAAACATGTTAAAACTTAACGCTCCCATAGTACCAACAAGCGTCAAAATAACTAATACAGTTAACAATACATTCTTTTGAAGAAACGATAGCTTATGCCAATATTTTTTCATGCACATTACCTTCCTTAATTCAGTTAATACAAAATAATAATTTCAAAACACAACTTTAATTGATAACAATTCTCAAATGAAAACCAAAAAAAAAAGACCAATGAAAAAGCATTGGCCAAGACCAACCCTATCCGTCCGGCAACTGGCTAGCTTAGCCCTTCGACCTTAGCCCCTGTAGTTTTGCGTCCTCATGTTTCCATAAGTTTGCCTTTCTCGCTGAACGAGTTGAACGATATGGGAGTTCTATGAGAATTAAAATATTCTCTTCCAAATATTACAACATAAAAATTAAAATGTCCATCCATTTAAAGATGTAAATATAAAGTTTTAATGTATTATTTTTTCGAAATAATTTAACAAAGTACGTGAATGTTACATTTCTTGTGTTATATAATAAAAAATGTATATAAAATAAGGATTATTACGGATGTTTATTTAATTTTCATTCAAATTAAATTATTCGAATATATCTTAACTTACGAATTTCGGAGGTAGTTTATCATGTTTTGGCTACAATTTCTTACGTTACTACTCTGCATTTTTATTGGCGCACGCCTAGGCGGAGTTGGTCTAGGAGTAATGGGTGGCGTTGGTATGGCAATACTTGTTTTCGTCTTCCACTTACAACCTACAGCCCCTCCTATTGATGTAATGCTTATGATTTTATCAGTAATTACAGCTGCCGGTGCTTTGCAAGCCGCTGGAGGGATGGACTATCTTGTTCATCTAGCTGAGAAAGCTTTACGAAAAAATCCAAAGCGTATTACTTTTTTCGCTCCAATTGTTACGTATTTATTCACACTATGTGCTGGCACTGGTCACGTTGCTTATTCTGTACTTCCCGTTATCGCCGAAGTATCTCGCGAATCAGGAATTAGACCTGAACGACCAATGTCAATTGCCGTTATCGCTTCCCAGCAGGCAATTACAGCTAGTCCAATATCGGCTGCAACAGTTGCACTTTTAGCAATGTTAGCCGACTATAAAATCACCTTGTTAGATATTTTAAAAGTCAGTATCCCTTCTACTTTTATTGCTTGTATGGTAGCTGCATTCGTTGCTAGTAAAATGGGAAAAGAATTAAATGAAGACCCTGAATACTTGAAGCGATTAAAAGAGGGAATGATCCCTAAACTTGAAGAGAAAAAAGAATTTGCGGGTGTAAAAGGCGCTAAATTATCAGTTATCCTTTTCCTAGTAGGAACTTTCCTTGTCGTACTTCTTGGTTCATTTGAAGCCCTTCGTCCGGGATGGATGGTTGACGGGAAGTTAGCTCGTCTTTCCATGCCAAACACAATTGAAATGGTCATGTTAACCATTGCTGCTCTTATTATTATTTTCTGTAAACCAAATGTGGAAAGCATTGTAACTGGTAACGTCTTTAAAGCAGGCGCAACAGCAGTTGTTGCTATTTTTGGTATCGCTTGGATGGGAGATACTTTCTTCAACGGAAACTTAAATATAATTCAAGGATCAATTCAACACTTAGTGACAAGTGCACCATGGCTATTTGCTATTGCACTATTCATTCTATCTATTTTACTGTATAGCCAAGCAGCAACAGTTCGTGCTTTAGTGCCACTCGGACTATCACTTGGTATTCCGCCGGCATTACTTATTGCGATGTTCCCTGCAGTAAATGGATATTTCTTCATTCCAAACTACGGGACAATCGTTGCTGCAATTAACTTTGACCGTACTGGTACAACAGGAATTGGTAAATATGTTTTAAATCATAGCTTTATGATTCCGGGCCTGATCGCAACCTTTACTTCTATCGGAATTGGAATGCTCTTAATTTCAATTATGTTTTAAATAAAGTGAAACTTTAATCAGTGGGGGGTTTTGTTCATCCCCCACTGATTATTAGCCCGCACCAATCGGGCTTTTACGGGCAGTTGATCTCCCACCTAACCTCTTTGCTAAAGCCGAATTTTGAGGTGGGAGTTTTACTGCCCGGCGAATAGCGGGATAAACGCACAAACCTACAATTTTAAAGGGTTTGTGCTTTTTTAATCAAACGTTTGTTTAAATAAATTGAAACTTTAATCAGTGGGTTTTGTTCATCCCCCCACTGATTATTAGTCCGCACCAATCGGGCTTTTACCGGCGTAAGACTCCCACAAATAGCAGGATAAACGAAACAACTCATTTTGCGACTCTACAAACTCTTATTTACTTCCTCAACTAATTTCTTCGTACTTTCATACGCAGATTCCGCTAAGCTAATCGCTGAAATAACTGAAACACCATCCGCACCCGCTTCTATAACAGAAGCTGTATTTTCAATTGTAATCCCACCAATCCCAACGATCGGTATTGCAATCTCTTGTTCCCTAAAATACTTTAGACCTTTCGTTCCTTGAACCGCTTTTGTATCTTTTTTCGTACTCGTCGGGAAAATTGGACCAACTCCTAAATAATCGGCTCCATTTTCAATCGCCCAGCGTGCTTCTTCAATTGTATGTGTAGATACTCCAATAATTTTATCTCCCATTTTTTTACGAACAGATGTAATTCCTTCATCATCTTGTCCAACATGCACGCCATCTGCATCTAACTCGAGGGCTAGTTCCACATCATCATTTACGATGAATGGTACATCGTACTCCTTGCAAAGCGCTTGCAGTTCTTTCGCAAAATCAATACGTTTCTCTCCCGTTAAAGCCCCTTCCCCCTTTTCACGAAATTGAAAAATTGTTATACCGCCTTCAAGTGCATCTCTCAATACTTGTAGTGGCTCCTTCGTACAATTGTTACTTCCCATAATAAAATATACTCGTAATAACCTAGACATTTCATCCATTGTAATGCGCGACATCTAGTTCCCCTCCTTACTGTATAACCTCAATCTTTCCATACTTCTCAATATCATCTGAAGTTGTATTCGCTAACTGATTTAAAAATTCAATTTGAAAGCTTCCTGGTCCATTCTCTACTGTTTTCGAAGCCGCTATTTCTGCTGCTACTCCATAGAATGTTAATGCGGCTACTGCTGCCTTTACATAATCCTTTTCTACCGCTACAAATGCTCCTATTACAGAAGTCAGTAAACAACCTGTTCCAGTAACTTTCGTTAAAATAGGATGGCCATTTCGAATAAGAATAGTTCGCTCTCCATCTGTAACAACATCTTCTTGTCCAGTAATTATCGCAACTGTATTTAATTCATCCGCTGCCTGTTTTGCAATATTTACAACATTACCGTTTCCAGTACCAGCATCTACACCTTTAATTTCCCATTTCTCATTAATAACGTTAGCTATTTCAGCCGCATTTCCGCGGATAACAGCTAAATCGATTTCAGCTGGAATATATCTCGCAACTTCTGTTCGATAAGAAGTTGCTCCTGCCCCAACTGGATCAAACAATACTGGTACATCATTCTTATTTGCTGATTTACCAGCAAGTAACATCGCTTCTACCTCTTCAGGACGAAGTGTACCCATATTTAAAACAAGGGCTCCCGCAATGCTAGCCATTTCTGCTACTTCTTCTTTTGCATACGCCATTACAGGCGATGCCCCTAACGCTAACAAACCGTTAGCTGTAAAGTTTGTTACAACGACATTTGTAATATTATGAACGAGTGGATTAGACTCTCTCACCAAATCCACTACTTTACTAATTTCTTTCATATTCATCCTTTTCATCTCCTAACTATAGTAATGGGAGATACACAAAAAGGCACTTTGCGCGTACGCAAAGTGCCTGAACATGTGCTTTTACACTCTCCCTACGCTGGCATTATCCAACAGGTTCAAATGGTCAATGACGGACTAGTCATACTCTCAGTTTGCATCCACAAACTCCCATGTGTTTATTATTCATCTACTTCAAAGTCTACTCTTATTCTAGTAAAATAACAAGTTCTTTACTTTTATAGAATGATAGAGATCAGAACTCTCCTGGTTCAACCATTCTTCGCCTTTATATAAGTAAAACTCTCACACGTATATTTCACCACAAATAACTCAAACCGTCAGCAAGACTGAATAGAACAAAGATGTATGCTATATTTAACGTATGGAAATTTGAAAGGATGTTTTTAAATATGGCAAAAAGTATTGTAATTGCTGAAAAACCTTCTGTTGCACGTGATATCGCACGTGTACTGAAATGTGATAAAAAAGGGAACGGCTATCTTGAAGGTAGTAAATATATTGTTACTTGGGCTTTAGGTCATCTCGTTACATTAGCTGATCCAGAAAGCTATGATGTGAAATATAAACAGTGGAATTTAGAAGATTTACCAATGCTACCGGAGCGTTTAAAACTAACCGTTATTAAACAAACAGGGAAACAGTTTAACGCTGTAAAAAGTCAGCTTCTTAGAAAAGATGTAAATGAAATCATTATAGCTACTGACGCCGGTCGTGAGGGAGAGTTGGTCGCACGCTGGATTATCGATAAAGTAAAAATGCAGAAACCGATTAAACGTCTATGGATTTCATCTGTTACCGATAAAGCAATTAAAGATGGCTTCGCAAATTTAAAACCAGGAAAAGCATATGACAATCTATACGCTTCGGCTGTCGCACGTTCAGAGGCTGACTGGTATATCGGGCTTAATGCGACTCGAGCATTAACTACTCGCTTTAATGCCCAACTAAATTGTGGTCGTGTTCAAACACCTACTGTAGCCATGATTGCAAGCCGTGAAGATGAAATCAAACATTTCAAAGCTCAAACTTACTATGGTATCGAAGCTCAAACAGCTGAGAGATTAAAGCTAACTTGGCAAGATACAAAAGGAAATAGCCGTAGCTTTAATAAAGAAAAAACTGATGCAATCGTGAACAAAATTAGTAAACAAAATGCTACTGTTGTAGACATTGATAAAAAACAAAAGAAATCGTTCGCTCCTGGTCTTTACGATTTAACTGAGCTACAACGTGATGCGAATAAAATATTTGGTTACTCTGCGAAAGAAACATTAAACATTATGCAAAAATTATATGAACAGCATAAAGTTTTAACGTACCCTCGTACAGATTCACGCTATATTTCATCTGATATTGTCGGAACACTTCCAGAGCGTCTGAAGGCTTGCGGAGTTGGAGAATACCGTCCTTTAGCACATAAAGTATTGCAGAAACCTGTAAAATCTAATAAATCATTTGTTGATGATAGTAAAGTAAGCGATCATCACGCAATTATTCCAACAGAGAGCTATGTAAACTTCTCAGCTTTCACAGATAAAGAACGTAAAATTTATGACTTAGTTGTAAAACGTTTCTTAGCTGTTTTATTCCCGGCCTTTGAATATGAACAACTAACATTGCGCACGAAAATTGGTGACGAAACGTTCATCGCACGCGGAAAAACGATTTTACATGCTGGCTGGAAAGAGGTTTATGAAAATCGATTTGAAGATGATGATGCAAGCGATGATGTAAAAGAACAAATCTTACCTCGCATCGAAAAAGGCGATACATTAAACATAAAACTAATTGTCCAAACATCAGGTCAAACGAAAGCACCTGCACGTTTTAATGAAGCAACATTACTTTCAGCGATGGAAAACCCAACAAAATACATGGATACGCAAAACAAACAACTTGCTGACACGTTAAAGTCAACTGGTGGATTAGGTACTGTAGCTACACGAGCTGATATTATCGACAAGTTATTCAATTCGTTCTTGCTTGAAAAACGTGGTAAAGATATTCACATTACTTCAAAAGGCCGTCAGTTACTTGATTTAGTGCCAGAAGAACTGAAATCTCCTACACTAACTGGTGAATGGGAGCAAAAGTTAGAAGCTATCGCTAAAGGAAAATTAAAGAAAGAAGTATTCATTTCAGAAATGAAGAACTATACGAAAGAAATTGTTGCTGAAATTAAATCGAGTGATAAGAAATATAAACACGACAACATTTCAACGAAGTCTTGTCCAGACTGTGGTAAACCAATGTTAGAAGTAAACGGTAAAAAAGGTAAAATGCTTGTATGCCAAGATCGCGAATGTGGTCACCGTAAAAATGTATCCCGCACTACAAATGCACGCTGTCCTCAGTGTAAAAAGAAACTAGAACTTCGTGGTGAAGGAGCAGGCCAAATTTTCGCATGTAAATGTGGCTATCGTGAGAAACTTTCTACATTCCAAGAGAGACGTAAAAAAGAATCCGGCAGCAAAGCTGATAAACGCGACGTTCAAAAATATATGAAACAGCAGAACAAAGAAGAAGAACCATTAAACAATCCATTCGCAGAAGCATTAAAGAAATTAAAATTTGATTAAACAAAAAGGTTCCTACCACTATCGGTAGGAACCTTTTATTTTTAATGAATAATTTTACTTCCTTTTGCGTTCTCAACAAACTTTTCACTTGATTTGTTAATTGGTGTTTTCAGTAATAATGCAGCCACAACCATGATTACTACGAAAGCACTTAACACAAGTAAATCTCTAGTTACTATATCCCAAAGCATTCCACCTACTGTTTCACGAATTGCACTAATAGCATATGTGAATGGCAAGAACGGATAAATCGCTTGGAAGAATGGTGGTGTCATTTGAATTGGGAACGTACCGCCCGATCCTGCTACTTGTAGTACAAGTAAAATAATCGCCATCGATTTCCCAACGTTTCCGAAAATAGAAACGAGTGAGTACACGATACAAACAAATACTCCCCCAATAAATAAACTAAATAACACAAACCAGAACTTATCGACTACGTACGTACCGAGTAAGAATATATCTCCCATTGATACGATAAACGCTTGTGAAAGACCTATCGTTAAGAATGTTAATAAACGTCCGAAGTAAACTTCATGGCTCTTATAATTCGCACCCTCTTCGTGTACTTCTACCGTTAATAATGAAACCATTAATAATGCGCCTACCCATAATGCAAGCACTGTATAGAATGGTGACATTGCTGAACCGTAGTTCGGCATTGCAAATAATTTATTCTCTTTTAAATTTACTGGATTTGCAAAGTAGTCACTTTGCTTTTCAACATCATTCTTTAATAAGCGTATGATGTCTTTTATATCCTCTTCAGATTCAAAATCACGAATTTTATCTGCTAATTCTTTAATCTTTTTCTCAGTCTCCGGCATTTCAGCTTTAATGTCTGCTAATTTCTTTCTACCGTCTACTAAGCCTTTGGATGAATCTTCTAGTAATTTTTTAACATCTGGAAGCTTTTTGTCTGCATCATTTAAAATTTGAGTTGTATTTTTCGACATCTCTTTTGTACGAGCAATTGCTGTATTAAAGTTCGGAACAATTTCTGAATCATACGTGGACAATACATCTGCTAATTGAGCTGCTCCACCTTTTGCTGCATTGTTAATACTTTCAATTACATCTTTTGTAGGTTTCTGGCCATTGTTAAGAAGTGTAATCCCCTTATTCGTTGCCTCTACACCTTTTTGCAAACTGCTTTTCGCTTTATTTAATTTTGCAATTCCATTATTAAGGTTTTTATCACTATTTACATCTGCTAAAACCTTATTTGTGCTTTCTAGAACGGGAATCATATCATCAATTAAACCGATTCCAGATTGGAATTGACCATTTAAGCTATTTAAAGCTACTTTTGTTGAATCTAAACCATTAACACCTTTATTTTGTATATCTTCTTTTGCTTTTTGTAAATCTGCTTTAGCACCTTCAAGGCCATTTTTCGCTTTATCGTAATCTGCTTTTGCATTATCATATGCTGCATTTGCATCAGCTTTAGCTTGATCTACTGTACTAACTGCTTTTTGATAATCTGCTACAAATGTTTCATTATAATCTTTTTCAGCTCGATCGATTAAAGCATTTGTTTCATTTAGTTTCTGATTGATTCCATCTCGCACATCTTGTTTTACTTCTTGACCTGTGCTAATCAAATCATTTAAACGTTTAAATCGATTATTTAAATCTTGTTGTCCATCTTTAATAGCTGTTAAATGCTCTTTTCTTGTTTTAAAGAAATTTTTCCCAAACTCAGTTTGAGCTCCTTGCTCTAAACGAGCCATAACATCAATTACATAAGAGAGATTGTCAATATGCGTTTGAAGATTATTAGATATAGTTGAAATGTTTTTCTTAGCTATCTCTGGGTCAACGCTCCCATTTTGCAATCCATCCATAACACTTTGTGCATAAGCTGTTCCTGCACGGGATGAACTTAAAACATTATTGACTGTTTGATTAATATTTTGCGCTATATTTTTATAACCATCACTATTCAACTTAGAAAGGTCCGGTCTCGCTGGGAATTCAGGCAATCCATTCATTCCAGACAAATCAGGAATAGCTAAATCCACACCCGGATTCATTAAAAAGTCAGTAAATGCAGCTGCGCTATCCATAACACCTTTGGCTGCTACTAAATCATTTCTTATCGTCCCTGGAGCATTCTTTAATGTTTGATCTTGTCTTGCAAAGAACTTATCTAAATTTGCCAACGCTTCTTGCCCATCATTTATTACACTCTCTACAACAGGTAGATCTTTTTGTGCTACTTTCACGATATCTTCCGCTCGAGTCGCATCATCTAATGCCTTATCCACAAGTGTATTCATTTCTGGGAACTGTGCTTCTAATTTAAATACGAGATCCTTGACCTTCTCAATACTCGGTAAGTTAGTTTCTAAATCGATTCCAAGGTCATTGAAGATTTTAAAAATCTCACCGTTTGCTGTTTTAACAAAGTTTTTACTAACCTCTTCTGTAAGACCCGATGCACCTTTAGCTGTAATTTTCGGTGCAATCGCATTTACTTTTTCATTTACATAGTAATCAAGTTCTGGTTTCTGTGGATTTTCATTCAAGACCGTTGCAATCTTTTCAGAAAAATCTTTTGGAATAGTAATACTTGCGGAATAATCTCCACGCTCTACTCCATAAATTGCTTGCTTTTCATCAACAAACTTCCACCCGAAATTTTTGTTCTTCTTAAGTGAATCTACAATTTCTTCCCCGATGTTAATATCTTTCCCTCTTAAATTTGATCCAACATCTTGGTTAGAAACTGCAATTTGGATTCCTTTCGTATTTCCGTAAGGATCCCAAGAAGCTTTAATGTTAAACCATGCATATAACGATGGTAAAATCATTAACCCTAAAACAATAACAATTGCAGCCCAATGTTTGGCTACATTCCGTAAATCTGTCTTATAAATACGCCAAATTTGTTTCATAAAAGTTATCACCTAATTATATATTTTTCCTTCTTTAGAAAATGATACATACATTTTGTAATTATATCACTTTCTACATCGTGGATTAAACGAAAACATACTATTTTTCCCATTAAACATTTCACTTACTTCATTATATAACGAAGTAAAAAAAGTATGCATACAAAATGACCGAATTAGTTTTACATTCAATAATAACAAATATATAGGAAATGTCATAAAAAATACAAGTATTTTCTCTTGGGAATACTTGTATTTATCAAAAAACCCTCCCAGCTTTTCATTATCTGTGAGGGTTTCTTCTATTATATATCTAATTGTACTTCTACACCGAAATGGTCAGAAATTACATTTCGATTTGTTCCATTAAAAATGACTTTTGAAGAAGTAACTGTTTTACTTTGATTGCTTAATATTAGGTCGATTCGTAAGTTTTGTTTATTTTCATCCCAACCAGCAATCTCACCTTGGACAGTTGTTCCTTCATCCTTCTTTATCGCTAGTTCATATGTGTCATATAAACCTTTTTGCATCATATGCTCATAACCCTCTCCTTCCAAACGAGCATTGTTATTAAAATCACCCATTAAGAAGGAAAGTTCATTGCTATTTACACGCTCCATTAAACGATCAACTTGGTCTTTGAATGATTCTTCTTCATCATTCCACCAGCCAAGATGGCAAGAATAAAACGTTATATTCTTATCATTATAAGCAATTGTTGCACTTACAATTTTGCGTGTTTTCCAATACGTTGTATCCTTATTTTCTGAGACAAAGAACGTATCTTCCTTTACAATGTTGTGCTTTGTTATAATTGCTAATCCTTCTTCGTACACATCATATCCAATATGAGAGAAATCCCAAATAATATTGTATTCTTTTACATTTAATGCTCTTAACTCTTCTAGCAGTAAAAGTCCAAAATTATCTTTTTTCTTGTTACCGCATACATTTTCAGCTTGTATAGACTGACTTACTTCTTGCAATGCGATCACATCATAATCTTCTTCTTGAATTGCTTTAGCAAGATACTTTATTTTTTCAATTTGATTCTCTTCTTGCCAAGAGTGACAATTTAAAGTTAGCAACTTCATATTATTACGCACCTAACATATCTTGAATGTCTGACTTTAATACGTCAGCTTTCGGGCCATATACGGCTTGTACACCTTTATCTTTAACAATAAGTCCTAAAGCACCATTTTGTTTCCATTGTGCTTCTGGTGCAACAACATCTAAATCTTTTACTGTTATACGTAAACGTGTCATACAAGCATCCACGTCAGCAATATTATCTTTTCCGCCCAATAAATCAATAACTTTTGTTGCTAATGAACCATCTTGTACATTTCCTGTTCCTTCTGTTGACTCATCTTCATTATCAATATAGTTACCTGCACGCCCTGGCGTTGGTAAATTGAATTTTTTAATTAAGAAGTTGAATAACGTAAAGTTAAGGCCGAAGAACACTAATGAAACAATGACAAAGTTGATTAAATCTCTCGTTAAACCTGCATTGATCATCATTGGTGTACGTGTAATTAACTCAATAAATCCAAATGCATGAACACGTAAATTAATTAAATCCGCTAATGCGAATGCAAGTCCTGTTGTAATTGCATACACAACATATAATACTGGTGCAATAAACATGAACATGAATTCAATTGGTTCTGTTACACCTGTTAAGAATACTGCTAATGCAGCTGATAAGAACATTGGTTTATATTTTGCACGTTTTTCTTTATCAACATTACGGAACATCGCAAACGCAATCCCCATTAACGCTGCCGTTGAGCCGATAACTTGTCCAGCTTTGAAACGAGCTGGTACAACGTTATTTAATAACTCGTTATATGCTTTCGTATCTCCATTTGCTAATAAGTTATTTAAATCTGTAATCCATGCAAGCCATAACGGATCTTGTCCCGCTACAATTTGTCCAACCTTTGAGCCAGTTAACATCGTATATGTTCCGCCTAGCTCTGTGTAGTTCATCGGAATTGTTAACATATGATGTAATCCAAATGGTAATAATAAACGTTCTAACGTTCCATATACAAACGGTGCAATAACTGGTGCACTATCTTTAGATGCTGCAATCCAGCGACCAAATTCATTTAATCCACTTTGGATAAATGGCCATACAAGTGATAATACAATCGCAGTGACTGTAGACCAAACAATTACAACGAATGGTACGAATCGTTTTCCATTAAAGAATGCTAATGCCTGTGGCAGTTTATTATAATTGTAGTATTTGTTATATAAAGTAGCTCCTAAGAAACCTGTGATAATCCCTACGAAAACTCCCATGTTTAATGCTGGTGCACCAAGTACAGAAGTAAAGTAATCTTTTACAAGTAAATCTCCTGCTAAAAATGAAGAAACTGTCGCTTTTGAATCCGTTAACATTTGAGCGTTTACGCCAAATATAGCTCCTGTAATTCTGTTTGTTAAGACGAATGCTAATAGTGCTGCAAATGCACCACCTGCTCGATCCTTCGCCCAAGATCCCCCAATTGCTACTGCGAATAAGATGTGTAGATTTGTAATAATTGCCCAACCGATGTCTTCCATTACTCGAGCAATTGTATGAACTGCGTTAATATCCCCAGCAGACATCCCAATTAACTTACCGATGGAAATCATTAAACCAGCTGCTGGCATTACAGCTACAACCACTAATAATGCTTTCCCGAACTTTTGCCAAAAATCAAAAGACGTAATTTTCATCTGTTCTTCCTCCCCTTTATTTATAACAACATAATGATTTAAATTATAATTTCTGTTTCTCTTATGAAAACGATTCCTTATGTTACTTTTTTCTCTTTACGCAACCGTTTTCATAAATCTATTTTAATAAAAGCGTTTTCACATTGCAATAGAAATTTATTTTTTTTCATAAAAAAAGATGCTCAAGGAGCATCCTTTTTCATTATGAAATGCGATAAACCCTTGTTTCATAAGGTTTTAACGTGATTGTAGTTATTTGTTCATGTTCCGCAACTTTATAGTTATTTAAAAGCAAACGTTTGCGTTCTAATGCGAATAAACTCGCATTATACACAGCTTCCTCTTTTGAGATATTACTAATTACAATGACTTTTTCATCCTGTAACGTACGTGTATATGCATAAATTTGTGGATCGTCTTCTAAAAGTAAATCGTACGTACCGTAGTTCAGTACATCGTGCTCTTTTTTCAAGGCAATCATTTTCTTATAGAAATTGAAAATAGAGTTCTCTTCATTTTTTTGCTTTTCAACATTAATTTCTTTGTAATTTGGATTCATGCTAAACCAAGGTGTACTTGTTGTGAAGCCAGCATTCATTTCATCGTTCCACTGCATAGGTGTACGTGAATTATCGCGGCAAGAAGCCCATATAATTTCCATCATATCTTGATGTGATACGCCCTCTGCAATTTTCTCACGATATAAATTTTTAATTGCTACATCATCGTAATCTTCAATATTTGGGAACTGAACATTTGTCATACCAATTTCTTGTCCTTGATAAATAAACGGTGTGCCGTGCATAAAGAAATACATCGCTCCTAAAGCCGTTGCACTTTCACGCCAATATTCTTTATCATTTCCCCAAGTAGACACAATACGTGGCTTATCATGATTTTCAATATATAAAGCATTCCATCCCTTATTTTCTAAACCTTTTTGCCACTTTGTTAATACTTTTTTCAACTCAACAACGTCAAGGTCTTTCTTCTTTTCTGCATCCCATAAGCTTAAATGCTCAAATTGGAATACCATATTGAATTTACCGTTCTCTTCTCCAACCCAAAGATCAGCATCTTCAACTTTCACACCATTTGCTTCTCCAACAGTCATAATATCGTATTTAGCAAATGTGTTTTCTTTTAATTCTTCTAGTAATGGCTGAATACCATTTACATTCATATGTTTGTCAAAAGAAGGCACATACTTTAACCCTTTTGGGTTTGGCATATCCTTGAGGCCATCTTCTTTTTTTATATGACTAATCGCATCGACGCGGAAACCATCAATACCTTTATCAAGCCACCAATTAACAGTATCATATAAAACTTCACGAACTTCTTTATTCTCCCAGTTCAAATCTGGTTGTTTACGCGAGAATAAATGTAAATAATATTGCTCTGTCACTTCATCATATTCCCATGCAGAACCATTAAAGATACTTTCCCAATTGTTTGGTTCCGCGCCGTCTTTCCCATCCTGCCAAATATACCAATCACGCTTCGGATTGTCTTTAGAAGAACTTGATTCAATAAACCATGGATGTTCATCACTTGTATGATTAATAACTAAATCAATAATAAGCTTCATGTCACGCTTATGAACTTCATCTAGTAGCATATCAAAATCTTCCATCGTACCAAATTCATCCATAATATCTTGATAGTCACTAATATCATAACCATTATCGTCATTAGGTGATTTATACATTGGACAAATCCAAATTACATCTATACCTAAATCTTTTAAATAATCCAGCTTTGCAATAATCCCCTGTAAATCTCCAATACCATCACCATTTGAATCCATAAAGCTACGTGGATAAATTTGATAAGCAACTGCTTCTTTCCACCATGTTTTCTTCATAATAACTCTCTCCTTTTGCATCTCGATTTTTTATGCAAACGTTTTCGTAACACTATCATAACAAAATATGGAGAGTTTGCAACGAGAATTTTTCACACTACTATTAAATATCTACATTCCATTACGAAATCATCCCCTATTTCATTGTGATCGCATAAGTTTTATTACTATCAGACTTGATTAGCTTACTTTCCAAAATATAAAGTGTGAGTCTTCACCTTCCACTTATCTTCTTTGCTTTCACTAGATTTTGAGGTACGAGTATCATTTTCCGTTAATGCAAAATTCTTACTTGTCACATTAACCGATTGCGTATCTGATTGAATTCAAAAAAGATGATTCCTGTTTTCATACAGAGATCACCTTCTTAAAGTTACATTATTTGTTTAGTACCCTTTAAAAGGGTGACATTTCAACTTCCTTCTCCAAACCAATTCATTTCATTACCTATATAATTTAATTGCCCTGCTTCTTCTTCTTTCTTCTTCTCATATAAACAGAAAGTAAGAGTACAAATAAAATAAAGATTGGCACGGCCATCATCCAATCTTTGGACGTAGATGGTTTTGAAATCATTTCTTTTTCTTTTACTTCATAAGGAATTCGATGCCCTCTAATTAACAAACGATGTGTATTCACACCATAAGGAGTACATGTAATTAAAGTTGCATAATCTTTATTTTCCACAATTAATAAATCGTCTACTTCATGCGGCAACACAACTTTAATTTGATCTACTTTATAAGCGAGGACCTTATCTAATGAATGGATATAAAAAACATCCGATTCCTTCATTTTATCTAAATCAGTAAATAATACTGCAGAAGGTAAACCTCGATGCCCCGTTAAAACAGTGTGTGTGCTTGTCCCACCTACTGGCAATGAAGATTTATCTAAATGACCTACACCGCGACTCAAAGCTGCCTCTGAAGTCCCTTGATAGATTGGAAGCTTCACATTAATCTGAGGTATCTCAATATACCCCATTGTATCGCCTAGATTTAAAGCATCTGCATAAGAATTTTGATTATCTTTTGGTTGTTCAGCAAATGGATCTGCAAATGTTTGCCCAGAGCTTTGAACTTGCTTATTATGCTCATCCGCCTCTTTTTCTCGACGCTCGAGCTCTTTCTTTTGAAGGGACTTTACAGCTTTATCATAGGAACTAACTTGAGAATAATGTGTTCTTGTCGCAAACCAATCGCTTACAGTTGGATACAAAAATATACCCAGTCCTAATAAAAAAATGCATCCAAAAACGATATTTTGTTTCATAGTACCCCCTTTAAGTATTTAAAAATATTAAAAAGAGGAAAGCTATTCGCTTCTCCTCTTTTTATGCTATATCATTATCATTTCTAAACCTTAATTTTTCGCTGTATTTCTTCTGAAGAAAACAAATGCTGCTACAACCATCAACACGAGACCTACTACAGTAAATAGCATTGTTCCCATACCACCTGTTGAAGGGAGTACCCAACCACTTTTATTATTCTCTACATTTAATTTAATAGTTTGGTGATCCGCATTAATTGTTACATCAATTGGATCTCTTAATTTTTGATAAGAAGCTTTTGTACCATCTTCTTTTTCATAAGTCGGTGCTTTCGTTTCAACTACTTGGTAGTCTCCGTATGGAATATTATTCCATGCAATAATACCATTTTCATCAGATACACCTTTTACTTCTTGCTTTCCTACTACTACCACATTACCTTTTTTATCTTGTAATTCGAATTCTGCACCTTGTAATTTCTTATTATCAGCACCATCAACTTTCGTCAACTCAATGCTACCAGTTGTTGGGACAACAATTACCGGCTTAGATTCTTTGTGACCTGTTACATTATTATTATTTTCAAAATCGATTGTAGCTGTATTTGGAATTTTCGTTCCAGCTGCTACATCTTCTTTAATCTGTGATTTAATTTGTAAATGCAACTCTTTTTTTTCATCTAATTTTGAGAAATCTTTCACAGTCGCTGTTACTTTTTTGCCTTCTACAACTACTTCTACCACACTTGAATCTACTTCTACACCATCGATGTACACAACTGGTTTTCCTTGAATTTCTAATCGATTATCTAACGTATCTGTTACAACATACTGTTTATATTCTTTAATATCTTCTGGAATTAATGTTTTAATATCATAGTTGTAATCTGTTTGTGTATTAATTGGTAAGAATTCTAAATCTTTATTAATCTTTTTATCAATCGTTGGCTCTTCATAGTTCTTCACTTCCACAGTCTCTACTTTACCAGATGTAATTGAACCGTCCTCATTAATTGTACCTGATTCAGTAATTGAAAATGCATGTTCTGTTGGATCTGTAACATAACCTTTTGGTGCTTCTTTCTCTTGGAAATAATAATTACCATACTCTAAACCTTCTACACGAATTTTACCATCTTTACCTGTTACTAACTTTTCTTCAACTAATTTACCATCCTCTGTATATAAAGAGAATTTTACCCCTGGAAGTACTTTACCTTTTGCACCTATTTTTGTTAATTCTACTGCTCCACGTTTGATTTCATTCTTTGGATACATGTGAACATCGTAGTTTAGCACATCGCCCGTTTTACTTGTCATTGGAATGTCGACTGTATACGTATTTGGATTTAAGTTAACATGTGCTGGTCCAGCAACTTCTTTTACTTCATAACGTCCTAACGGTAAATCTGTAAATACTGCCTCACCTTTATCAGTTGTTGTCATTTTGATTGACTCTGCGTTTGTTACAGGCTTTACATATTCCTTTGCAATCTTCCCATCATTTGAAATCTTTTCGAATGACGCAATTTGCTTAATTTCAAATGTTACACCTTTTAATGGCTTAACGTCCTCAGGTACTGTTTGATTCGCAGAACCATCACCTTCTACACCTGGCTTCCCATTTTTTTCTTGTTCGTACTTATGAATGGTTAAAGAACCTGTATTTTTTGATGCTGCACTCACAAACATACTAGGCAACATAGAAAACGTTAATGCTAAAATTAACAACATACTAAAAATCTTTTTCATATTATTCTTCCTCACTATCTCTATAAATTTTTCAATTTAAAACTCTATTACTTATTCCTTTTATTTCGAACATATAAGAACACAACTAGTAACATTAAAATCCCACCGATGGAATAGAAAATGCCTGTTCCTATACCTCCCGTTTTCGGGATTTCCCACTGACTCTTTTGATTTTCTATTGTTATTTTGTGTACTGATGATCCGACTTCTACTGTAATTGGCTCTTTCAAAAGCATATAACCATCTGGGGCTTGTACTTCTTTAATTGTATATTTTCCGAACAGTAATGGATTGGAAACTGCCCTACCATTTTCATCGGTTGTTAATTTCCCAATCTCTTTACCATCTTTGTCTAAAATCTGAAACACAGCATTTTTTAATTTCAGATTGACATCTGTAGCATCGACCTTCGAAATTTCAATTACACCTTTTTCTAGCAATTCATTTTCAACGGTCTTCTCTATCGGCGTTTTTGTGTCTTTCGTTATTTCAAAGTCGTATGATTTATTATCTAGTTTATAACCTTCTGGAGCTTCGACTTCAACTAGCTTATATTCACCAATTGGTAAATCCATTGCCTTAGCTTTTCCATCTTCACCCGATGTAATTGTTTGAATGACATGATTATCTTTATCTCGGACTTCGAAAACAGCACCTTTTAATGGAATATTGCTGCCTTTTTCTACTTTCGTAACTTCTAACTCCCCAGCACCAACTATATCTTCAACTAGTCCAGCATCGATTGTCATATTATGTTCATCTTCACCAAGTTTGATCATTTCTGAATATCCATCTTTATCAACATTAGAATCAATTTTTTCATCGTTACCAACGTTTTTATTTGTCCATTTGTAACCATCCGGCAACATAAATCTCACTTGGTATTCACCCGGATCTAAATTTACAAACTTGTAATAACCAGGATTTCCTTTTTTGTCATTACCAGTTCTCGTCATACTAATAACTTTTCCATCTTTATCTAACAACTCTACGACTACACCATTCACACCAGTGTTTCCATCGTTTTGAATGCCATCTTTGTTTTTATCCAGCCAGACGTAATCTCCTAATGAACTCTTTTTCGAGGCATGTAGCTGTACACCCACTCTGTTTGGCTCTGCTGGTTGAATCCAATTTCCTGTTACATCATTTATCGCACTATATCCAAATGAATTCCATGCAATTCCCGCCGAAGCATCTAGATCAACAGGTGCACGCATTGACCATTCTAGTGTCGCTGCTTCGCCTGGATATACAAGCTTATTCTTATCAAATTCAAATTTAACTGCCGTTACCTTTGTTAAATCCGCCGGTGGCTCTAAAGACCACTTCGGATCATTTGCACCATCCGGGTTCACAAAAGCATCATTTCCTTGAATTAAATCATCACGCTTAGGTTTTGAAACAGTCGTGTAATAAATCTTAATGAAATCACCGTCAGTAAGTTGAATTGGTGATGTTAAGTATGGGGTCCATTTACTACCACGCTCTTGTGAATGATTCTGCGTTTGTAAAACTGACTGGTCACCCTCTGCAGGGAATATATCAATTAAGACACCATTCCTAACCGCTACGGTCCCACCATTTTCAATTTTTAAACGATACTTCACTTCTCCACCTGGTACTGTCGTCGCTACTTCTGGTGAACCTTTCCAACTATCATCTAGTTCACCTTTTACATATTTAATTGATTTTAAAGATTGCTCTTCTTCAATCTCAACAGCATCTTGACTTTCAATAATTGGGTCATTTATGTCACCATCACCATCAAGATCATTTTCATCTTTTCCTGTTGGTTGTCCCCACTTATCTGCAGATACTATTGTTGAGACATTAGACATTAAGCCCGCCTTATTATAGTACTTGCCTGCCATCGCAAAGTTATTAACCTTTACTTTAAACTTAACAGTCACAGCGTCTCTCGGTGAAACATCTAATTCAGAGAAAGTCCATCGTAAAAGGGTTCTTCCTTTTTCTTTATAGTTCGGAATCGTTTCTACCTTTACTTTTTTTGCATCATAAGGTTTTCTATCCCATTCATCTTTAACGACAGCAAATGTCTCCGATCCTGGAACATATTCTAATCCCTTTGGTAACCAATCTACAATTATTGGTTGTTTTAAAGGTGTAGAACTCCAATCAACTTTACCAGTTAATTCAAATTCCACTTCTTCTCCCTTGATATACTTTTCTCCAGGCTTCGTTAACGCCTTTTTCTTAAAAGTAACCTTTGATTCGGGATTTTCTTTTACTTTTACTTGCGCTGTCGCTTCTTTTATATAGTTTTTTCCATCAATATCATATGAAATATGTGCGGTATTTTTCAAAATACCTTCTTTAAAGTTCGGATCATCCACTTTAAACATTAACCATGCGCCATAACTCATTTTAAAATCTGCAGGCACTTTACCAAATTCATATCGAATTCCGGTTACTTTATCACCTTCAACTAATGATAAAGAAGAAACATCTAACCATTCTCCGTTCGCATTACCACGAATCATTTTCCATTCTTTCCACTCTGGATTATTCTTCGTTTTGTATAAAACCTTATATTCACTTACACCTAAAAATGCACCTGTATGCATTCTCGTAAAATGAAGTTGTTCATCAAAACGGTCATCTTGGAGCACAAAATTATCAATTTCCTTAGAATATTGATTTTGAATGTTAGATAGTGTAAAAGCAATTTCTTCTTCTTTACTGTATTCAGACTTTTGGGCAGCTTTTCTCAGCTCTGAAAAAGCTTGCTCTGGAGGAATAACAGGAGGTTTTTTATTTGATACTTCAACATACGCATGTGTTTGTTTTGTTAATTCCTCTTCCCCTTTTGGCTTTAGTTTTGCCTCAACTCTATTTAGAACTTGTTGATTTTGATCTTCACCAAAATTTTCCTCGGGGAACTTAACCTTAACTTTAACAACTTTCTCACCTTCTACATTTTTCAAATCCCATACGACTGTATGTGAATTCGCATCATATTTCCCATTATCACTAGCTGAAATAAACTGAGCTTCTTTCGGTAATATGTCTTTTATTGAAAGTGATTCAAGTGTAGTAGGCCCACTAACATGTTGAGCACGAATTGTGTATTCGACTTCTTCTCCTGGTTTAATCGTCCACTTATTAGGAGTTTTACGCATTTCCCACTCTGGTTTCTTAGGTGGTTCAGGAGGAACTTCTTTTTCATATGCTACAACCGTTACTTCATTAGAAGTTTTTCCTCCTTGATCAGATACAAAATCCGCTACAGCTGTAGCTTTTGTTCCATTTTTTGTTCCTTTAGGAAACTTCACTGTAATAGGGACTGCTTTAGAATCTCCATTGGGAAGGGGCTCTTTAAAAGTATAAATAACTGAATGCGTTTCTTTATCGTATACTGCATCCGTGCCACTAATTTTCCCATGTCTTACGTACTCGACTTCAGGTGGTAGTTTAACAATGATTTTTGCGTCTTTATGCCCACCTTCTAAACCAAATGTACTTAGATCCAGTTGATATACAAAATCTTTATCTACATCTTTTGGCGAACCATCTCCGCCCTCAACCGAAAGCTTTAAACTTACATTCGCTTCTTTGTCATATGTTTCTGCTGCTACAATATGTATAAATGGCTGTACAATAATTTGCATTACCATTAAACAAATGACAAATATACTAATCTGTTTACTCTTCATACTCACACCTCTCTATTAATCTCCTTAACAACAAGGAGATTCACTGTTTCTTCGAATACCATCCGCTTTCAGCCTAAGAACAATAAAGTGTGCCATCTTAAAACAAACATCTTATTATCTGATAATTGGGCAAATAAAAAAGGATTGTCGGGTTGCAAATTGTATTTGCAACCCGACAATCCTAGTAATAAGATTTATTACCTTAGACTCAAAGCTTTGCGACCTATTCTTTCAAATAGTGTGCCAAGATATTCCAATATTACTATTCTATAAAAAAATAAAAATTTATCCACTATATTTTTTTATTTCACATAATAATTCTCAAAAAACTTCCAATAAACCAGCAGACATCTTACTTCTAAAGTTTAAACTGACAATGCTCCTTCTCAATATAAAGCTATACTACATATACATTATTGCTCTATCTCTTTTATATTACACTTAGCATACAATTCAAACACCCTTAAATAATTTTTTCATATATATATTATAGTAAAAATAATCTTCTATAAAAAGGAGTCATACTAATGAAACATACAAAATTAACCGGTCGTGTCGTCGTACCTTCAGATCCTGACTATGACGTGGCCCGAATGAATTTAAATTTAAGTATTCCAAAACTCCCTTGTATTATTGTTTTTTGCCAAAATAAAAATGATGTGTGTAACGCATTAAAATGGGCTCGTGAACGTCATATACCATTTCGCTTAAGAAGCGGACGTCATAGCTATGAAAATTTTTCTCTTTTAAATAGAGGACTTATTATTGATATAAGTGAAATGAATAGAATTACTGTTCATACAGAGAAATTAACAGCAACAATTGAGGCTGGTGCAAATCTAGGCTCTGTTTATAAGAATCTTTGGAAACATGGCGTTACAATACCAGCTGGTACAAGTGCAAGCGTTGGAATTGTTGGGCTAACACTTGGCGGCGGCATCGGTATGCTTTCACGCTTATTTGGACTAACATGTGATCAATTACTAGAAGTCGAAATGGTACAAGCATGTGGAAAGTTTGGTGCAAAAACCATTCGTGCAAATGAAAAGGAAAACCCTAGCCTGTTTTGGGCATGCCAGGGTGGTGGTGGTGGAAATTTCGGAATTGTTACTTCCTTAACTTTCCGGGTCCATCCTATAAAAAACGTCTCCATTTTCTCACTCACATGGGAATGGGAAGACTTTATTGCTGCATTTCAAGCTTGGCAAAACTGGGCACCTTATATAGATGAACGTCTCACTTCATCAATTGAATTATTCTCTAAACAACGAAATAAAATCGAGGTGAAAGGTGAATTTGTCGGCTCTCCTTCTGAACTCTATCATCTATTATCTCCTCTTCTTGAAACTGGTAATCCTTCTCTCTTTATAGATGAAGTCCCGTATATAAAGGCTGTTCAATTCTTTAATAGCGGCAATATTCCTGAAAAATTCAAACGTTCTGGTTCCTACGTATATAAACCTATCCCTCTTAAAGGTATTCAAATCTTACAATATTTTCTTTCTCATGCACCAAATAAAGATGCGAGTATTTGGCACCAATCACTCGTAGGTGCTGTAGAAAACATTTCGCCTAATGAAACAGCTTATTTCCACCGCAAGGCAATTATTGCTCAAGAATATATTACTTCTTGGAAATGCAACGATGAAGAAAATCGAAATATACGCTGGGTTAAAGATTTACGGGAAAGCTTAGATCCTTACACACTGGGAGACTATGTCAATTGGCCCGATATCGACATAAAAAATTGGCAAACTAGTTATTATGGCTCTAATTTTCAAAGGTTGCGTAAAGTGAAGACAGCATATGACCCTTGTAATGTTTTTCGTTTCCAACAAAGCATTCCTCCTTTCCATACGTAAAAAGGAAGAACAGAGTTCTGTTCTTCCTTTTTACATTGAAAATCGGTCAATTGTTTGTTTCAAGTCCGCTGCTTGCTTCTCTAAATCCTTTAATAATTGATCGATTACTACCATATTTTTAGATTGTTGCAACGTCACACGTGCCACTTCTTGTGAACCAGCTGATGTTTCCTCAGCAATTGCTGCTACAGCCTTCGTCTGTGCTCCTGTTTGATGAATGTGACTCACTTGTTCGTTCATATAGCTACTAATTTGCTTAATTGCATCGGCAACTTCCATAATACTCGATGACATTTCTTTTAAAATTAAYTCGGTAGCTGCCCCACGTTTCGCCTCTTCTTTAGCTGTTTTCACTTGCTCCGTCATTTTCAATGCGACTTGTTGCACTTCCTCTTGCATATTTCGTAATAACTGCGATATATTTCTTGCAGAATGATCGCTTTCATCAGCAAGTTTACGTACTTCTTCAGCTACAACTGCAAAGCCCCTTCCGTGCTCTCCAGCACGAGCTGCCTCAATAGAAGCATTTAATGCTAATAAATTCGTTTGACTAGCAATCTCACTCACAACAGAAACAATATGTTCTACTTGTTTCATTCGTTCTTCTAACTTCTGTACATTTTGCATCGAATCTTCATTCTCTTTTGCCAATGTTTGAATGCCTTGAATTAAAGAAGTAAAGACACGTGTACTTTGTCCTAAAGCTTGAACCATTTCTAAAGACAACTCGTCGGACTGTTTTGCTTTTTCTTCTACTTCACTCGCAATAGAGGTTGTTGTATCGACAGTTGAAACAATCGCCTGAATGGAAGCTGCTGATTGCTCGGCGCCAGAAGAAATCTCTGCAAGAGTTTCAGACACACCGCGTGCTTGCTTTGTCGCTTCCCCTGTTTGTTTTCTAATTTGCTGAACTTGATTAGTTGTATACGAAAATGTAGTATCAATATTTTTTACCATACCTCTTAAGTTCTCGAGCATCATATTAAATGCAACACTTAAAGATTTAATCTCATCATCCGTTTTTGGTAACGGGACATCTTCACGAATATCGCCATCGGCCGCCTTCCTTGCAGCCTCTTCCAATTTTCGAAGTGGTTTAATTAAAAAGATTGCTGCTCCATACGCTAAAATTCCAGACCATACTACACCTAATAACATAACGATAATATTATAGACAGTTTGACTTACATAACTTTGAAAATAATCGTATATCACGTAAATAAAAAATATGCTTGTTGAATATGTAATAAAAGCTAAAACTGTAGTAAATAGCATAAGCTGTATACGTAAACCAAAGGAAAATGTCTTCCTTTCTTTTTCCATCTCTTCTTTCCCCCTTCTTATAAGCAATATAAGTGCTACCTATATATTATTATCCATATTTTCGTTATAGAAAGATATAGAGATTTTAAAAATCATAATTCCCTTGAATATCAAATTCCGTCAAAAAAATAAAGGATTCTGACAATTTATGACTAATAACAGAAATAAGGGGAAACATTTGTAAAATATATTTTTGACTGGGGGTTTTGTATGATTCAGGTTCGAAATCTAGTAAAATCATTCGGCTCGCTTGATGTTTTAAAAGGAATTGATTTAGAAGTAAAAGAAAAAGAAGTTGTTGTTTTAATTGGTGCCAGTGGTTCCGGTAAAAGTACATTACTTCGCTGTCTTAACTTTTTAGAAATGTACGATGAAGGATCAATTCACTTACAAGGTGAGCGAATTGATCCAAAGCATTCAAATTTAAACAAAGTCCGTGAAAATGTCGGTATGGTTTTTCAGCACTTTAACCTCTTTCCTCATATGACCTCACTAGAAAACATCATAGAAGCACCTATCCATGTAAAAAAATTAGAAACAGTAAATGCAAAGGATATCGGAAATCAGCTTTTGCAAAAAGTCGGCCTACAAGATAAAGCAGATGTAACTCCCCACCTTCTTTCCGGTGGTCAAAAACAACGAATTGCGATTGCACGAGCTCTTGCTATGAATCCTAAAATTATGCTATTTGATGAACCTACCTCAGCCTTAGACCCTGAACTTGTTGGAGAAGTATTGCAAGTTATGAAAGAACTTGCTGAAGAAGGAATGACCATGATTATTGTTACTCATGAAATGAATTTCGCAAGAGATGTAGCTGATCGCGTCATATTTATGGATGACGGAAAGATTGTAGAGGACGCTCCGCCAGCACAATTCTTTTCAGCTCCATCACATGAACGAGCAAAACAATTTTTACGCAACGTTTTATAATGTAACTTCTGTTTCAAATGAAAAGAAATACATCCATACGGTGCACAACTAATTGTCCAAATAAAATATCTCAGTAACATACTTAAAACCATCCGTATGATCAATATATAGGAGGGGTTTTATGAAAAGAAAACTATTAACCATTGTTGCGAGTATTACATTATGTACATCCTTCATACTAGGAGCCTGTAGTAAGGAAAGTGCTACTACTTCTTCAAATGGTGAAAAAGAATTTCGTTATGCGATGAGTGGCTTATATAAACCTTTTAACTATAAAGAAAATGACGGAAAGCTTGCCGGTTTTGATGTGGAAATTGGTGAGGCACTTGCGAAAAAAATGAATATGAAACCCACTCCTATTACAAATCCATGGGAAACGCTAATTCAAGGTCTACAATCGAAAAAATATGATGCTATATTGGGCAGTATGGCAATTACAGAAGAACGCTTAAAAGCTGTTAGTTTCTCCAATCCTTATTATCGTTCTGGTGCCCAAATTTTTGTGGCTAAAAAGAATACATCTATCTCTTCTCCAGAAGATTTGAAAGGTAAGAAAATTGGTGTTGTAAAAGCTAGTACCTTTAAAGACCTTGTTGCAAAACATACAGATCAAATCACAGAATATGATAGCGATATTACTGCACTTATGGACTTAGAGCCTGGACGTATTGATGCAGTAATCACTGATCAAATGGTCGGTTTACGTATGATCAAAGAAGGTAAATCAAATATAAAAGAAGCTGGAAAACCATTAAATCTTGATGAAATGGGAATTGCTATTCGTAAAGATGATAAAGAAATGGTTGAGAAAGTAAATAAAGCTTTAGATGAAATCATTAAAGATGGTACGTATGAAAAGATCAGTAAAAAATGGTTTGGGCGTAATATTCTTGGAGACGAGGCAAAAACAAAGTAAGTTAGCCATTTAGAGATTTCATAAATCATGCCCCACTTTGTATGTGGATGTGGGGCACTTCATTCACTACTAAAATCCATACAATATGAGGTGACACATATGTTTGAAATTTTTATGTCTACTTATCCCACACTCTTAAAGGCTACTATTGTCACATTACAATTAACATTAACATCCCTATTACTCGGTTCACTAATTGGATTACTAGTCGCTTTCTTTCGAATCTCTAACAATAAGGTTTTAAATAGTATTGCTCATGTATATATCGCCATTATTCGTGGTACACCTTTAATTGTTCAAATTGCCATTCTCTATTTCGGTATTACATCGATTATTGTCTTCACTCCTTTTTGGGCAGGAGCAATTGCTTTAGCAATCCATAACGGTGCATATATTACTGAAATTTTCCGCGGATCCATTCAGTCCGTTGACCGTGGACAATTGGAAGCTGCTCGCTCTTTAGGGATGCCTTACCCTTTAGCGATGCGCCGGATTATATTACCACAAGCATTTCGTCTATCCCTTCCCCCTCTAGGGAACCAATTTATTATTGGATTAAAAGATTCTTCACTTGTCGCTTATGTAGGAATGTCCGAATTATGGGGATCCGGTTTATCAATTGCCGCAGGTAACTTCCAGCAATTAGATACATATATCATTGTTGGTGTATACTATCTCGCACTAGTTCTTCTATTTACTTATCTTGTTAGTCTTCTAGAAAAACGACTACAACGAAAAGAAAATAACTCTGTCCAGGTCAAGACGAAGAACAAGAAAGAAGTCTCTTTATAACAAAAAGCAAGCTCTAAGAGAGCTTGCTTTTTCATCGTAAGATATATCTATTATTGATTTACTTTTTTTATAGTCTCTTTTTCCTCTATATGTTCCTCACGATATGAAATATTATGAGGATCCAATCCATTTCCTAAAGAACCATAGAAATGCTCCCTATGCGGATCAACTAATTCACTTCCGTGATAATACACACGTGGTGTATTCCAAAGTGCTGCCAAAGCTTTTGTCATCGGCATTTCGTGATAGCGTTCCGGCCACATTTCTTTAATTTTATCTTTTACTAATGGATAGTATTTAGAACTCATAGCAGGAAACAGATGATGTTCTGTATGGTATGAGAAATTGAAATGTAAAACGTCTACCCAGCGCGGTACTGTTACTGATAAACAGTTTGCTAAAGGATCATTTACTGGAACAATAGGATTTAAGCGGTGATTTGTTGCGATATACGCCATTACAATAAAGTTAGCAATTAACAACGGAATCACGTATGCAAAGAACCACTTTGTAGGTCCCATAATAAACAATAAACTAATCCAAACTGTCCAGGGCAAAAGAAGTTGAAGCCATACAGATTTTTGATTGGATGACTTAAATTCTTTTATAAAATGAAAGAACATTCGAGTCGAATGTAACGTAAATTGAATTGTTAGTGACAGGAAACTAAAGAATGAACGTACATGAAGAGGCATGCGATATACCCAACTCAAAAACTTACTCTTTTTCAGTTTCTCAAATGTCGGCCATGCATCTGGATCATTCTCTTCATGCTGTGTGTGAACATGATGCGTTGCATTATGCCACTTTCTCCAAAGTTTTGGGCCAGTTGATAATGGCATAAATGCTATCGCACCTAAAAAATCACGAAGCCATGCCTTTCTTACAACTGTCCCATGTAAAATTTCATGTCCTAAAAATCCTAGTGAAGCAAAACATAATCCAAGAACAATTGCAATTCCTAGATTTGCCCACACATTCAATTCAAATACACCGATCGTTATTAAACCAGCCAATGCCACAAGTAAATAAGCCAGTCCACCAAATAATCGATTAGGAACTGGTTTAAATGCTTTTTTCGGCAAATGTGGTGCTACACGTGCTGCATACCACCCAAACGTATGAAGCTCCTTCATCCTTTTGCCCCTTTCTTATGCCGCGCCCCGCGCAACTTGCATATATCAATTCTTGCTTCCAGATTGATTTTACTACGTGATCCAAAAAGCATTTATCATAAGGAAAATATACTCACTCTATCGTCACTTAATTTTCGCTTTTATTATCAATGAAAAACATTTCTCTTTTTACTCTCTATCAACCTTTCCACATGATGAATCATAACAATAGAATTTCTATATTGTCAACAACTTTTATGACCTAGTAATAAAAGTTGGTTATATTTTTATAATTATACTTTATTTCACTAAAGAAAAAGCATAGATTTCATAAGGCTTTATCAGGTATATATACATATCCACTTAAACAACATAGACTCTATCTTATTCAAGAACTCTCTATGTAATCAACAAATGGAATCACTTGAATTTAGCTTTATATAAATCCTACTTCTTCATACTGCCCCAATAAAATAATTATATTAAAATATTTTTTCTTTCGTTTAGTAAGAATAGAACGCCACGAAAACAACATACATGAATTCCATATAATATGGAAATATTAAAAGGAAAATTGTTCTAATTTGGAGGTTTTCAAAATGACAGATGACACATTTCCGCAGTTACCATCATCCTATTGGATTGAATCTACTCAATTACCTACTTTTCCTCATTTATCCGAAAATATAAAGACAGAAGTTGCTGTTATCGGAGCTGGTATTACAGGCATTACCACCGCCTATTTACTCGCTAAAGAAGGAATGAAAGTCGTTTTAATTGATTCTGGTTCTGTTTTAAATGGAACAACTGGGCATACAACCGCAAAAGTAACAGCTCAACATGATCTTATTTATGATGAATTAATAAACAATTTTGGTGTTGAAAAAGCCAGGCTTTACTACGAATCAAATAGTAAAGCTCTACAATTCATAAACGAGACTGTACAAACATATAAAATCGACTGTAATTTCACAAATGAAGATTCGTATTTATATACAACTACCAATAATGGCCTGCGAAATTTAACAAAAGAATATGAAGCCTATCAAAAATTAAATATTCCTTGTGACTATGTTCAATCCCTGTCGATTCCTATTCCCGTACAATCTGCACTTGTGATGAAAAATCAAGCGCAATTCCATCCCCTCCTTTATTTAAAAACACTTTTAGAAAAGTTTGTGGAAATGGGCGGCAAAGTTTATGAGCAAACAACAGCTATTGATGTGGAAAAAGGAGATTATCCACAAGTTATTACAAAGGGTGACCATCGCATCACTTGTAAATATATTGTCTCTTGTTCACATTTTCCTTTTTATGATGCTAATAGCTTTTTCTTTACGCGAATGTACGCAGAACGCTCCTATGCCCTCGCAATAAAAGCAAAAACGGATTATCCAGGGGGCATGTATTTAAGTATCGATGATCCAAAACGCTCCATACGTTATACGACAAGCAATGGAGAAAAGTTGATATTGATTGGCGGAGAGAGCCATAAAACAGGCCAAGGAATTAATACGATGCTTCATTATGATGCACTATATTCCTTTGCTGAATCTACTTTTGGAGTAGATGAAATTCCTTATAGATGGTCAGCGCAAGATTTAATCACGCTAGATAAACTCCCTTATATCGGACATATTAACGAAAGGAATCCAAATATATTTGTGGCAACTGGATATCGTAAATGGGGAATGACAGCTGGAACTGCTGCAGCTCATTTACTGAAGGACTCCATTCTAAAAGTCCACAGCCCATATAAAGAGCTGTTTGCACCATCACGCTTTCATGCAAACCCAGATATAAAAACTTTCCTCTCTCAGAACATTGATGTTGCTAAACATTTAATTGAAGGGAAAATTGAAACCGCATTACGTAAACCAGAAGATCTTGAAGTTGGCGAGGGATCTGTTGTACATGTTAACGGTAAACGAGCAGGTGCTTATAAAGATAAAGAAGGAAAATTACATATCGTCGATACGACTTGTACACACCTCGGCTGTGAAGTTGAATGGAATAACGGTGATTGTACTTGGGATTGCCCTTGTCACGGTTCCCGTTTTTCAATTGATGGGAATGTTATGGAAGGTCCAGCAGATCAACCATTAAAGCGAGTTGATAACGAATAATTACAGATTCAGCGTGAATTTTCATTTACTCCCTTTTGTAAGAATAATCGTAACTAGCAACGTTTTCTTTATTCCTAAAACACAAAAAGAGCACAAACTCACTTGTGCTCTTTTTCATATACTTCAAACAACATATTTCGAAATAATGTATTCAAACTCTCAATATCAATCCCTAATCTCTTTTCAATATCTTTCACATATTGCTGATAATAATTAATTTGTTCTTCTAAAAATTGATTTAGCACCTCAATTTTCAATCCAACGTCCAATTCAGTACCTGCTTTTTTCTTTATTAACAACTTTTCAATTTCATTCAATACACTAGGCTCTACTGATAGTTCCATAATTAACCGGTCAAATTCTACTGGGGGCAATGTCCCTTTCTCTTCTAACCATTTACAAGCTAAAATAGGACGTAATACGTAAAAGTACTTTTTCAACTTTACATTTTCACCTTGTAAAAATTCACGATAGTTTTTTGAAGCCATATGTAAGTAATGATATATCGTTGATTTCGGATTAAAATCCTTTTCACTCATTTGCTGAAGCTGCTCTGGAAGGTTCGAGTTTTCCGAATAAAAAATCGGCGATCGAATCCATTCGAGTAACGCTGGATTTGACTTTGCAAACAGTTGCAAAGCCTTTTTAATATCCCAACCACTTATGTCTAAATCATCACTAATTGGATATTCGATTACATCACGCTTATCATGGATTGATAAATACCATTCTACAGGGTGTATATAAACAAACCTAACATCATAATCACTATCTTTCGATGGAAACCCCCACGCCCGACTCCCTGATTCCACAGCGAATAAAATTTTCACACCATTCTCTTTTTCAATTCGCTCTAGTTCTAATTCAATTTTCTCTCTCATTTCATACCATCTCCATTTTTTGATTATTTCCCTGGGAATTCGACAAATATACGACTAATTTTACTATATACCAAAACAGCTGTCAGACAATTTCTGACAGCTCAATAAAGCACCTATTTTTTATTTTCAATTACAGTAGCAGTAATTCGTTCAAACTCTTTTTGAATTTCCTCTTTATATGCATCCACTTTTGAAAAATCCATAGCAGCAATATAAATTCGTTCTAATTTATCACGAACTGATTTTGCTTTTGCTAAGAAAGACATTGCCTCATTCATTTTTGCTTTATATTGAATGGAAACGTCACGAATTTCTGTAGCATACTTCTCATCCGTCCCCGGTTTAACAATAAGAGCATACATATCTATAATCTCATCACCTTCGCGACTTGGAAAATATTCATGTGGTGCGGTACTATCAAAAATTGCAAATCCCAATTCTCTTACGATAATCATATCGAGACTATTTGGATCAAATCCACAATGATATACTTCTACTTCAAACCCTTTTTCTTCTGCTGCCTTCGATAACTTTTTAAGCATTGTTGATTTTCCAGAACCTGGGCGTCCTTTTATAAAATAACGATGTGGTAATCCTTCTGTTAAATTAGGAACAAAATCAACTGCTCCTTTCGGTGTAGCAGCTCCTAAAAAACGATGTTTCACAATCGATTGTTCTCCCTTTTTATCTGCAAATAATTTCTGAATTAGCTGTTCTGTTAGTTCATTTGCTTTATTAAAATCAATGTTATTAATATATATTTTCTCCCACTCATCATGTATAACTAACGCCTCTTTAAAACATCCGTAAGCAGATTTGAAAGCCTTGCCCGCTTCTAATACAAACCGTTCAATTTCTAACTTCTGCTTTCTTAATTTATCTGAGTCCCAAGCAACTCCTAAATTTATATACTCTTCAATAACTCCTGGCATTTTCGGCTCAATAACATGCGGTGATGTTCCATCAACAATTCCTACTTTTAATTTCGGAATAATCACTCCATCAACTGACTTATTATCAGAAGAACAATGCAAAAGTTCAATATCATATCCTTTTTCAACCCATTCACGACCTATTGCCTTAATTAAAGAAGATTTTCCCGTTCCTGGACCACCCTTTAAAATAAACAACCTATCTAGTCCTTTTAAATTCTCTTCGTATAAATTATGAAATCCTCTAGCTGTATTGCCACCAGCATAATAATTCAATACATTCCCTGTCACTGCACTCACTCCTTCGCAACAGTCTACTTACATAAGCTACAATATGCGAGCAACTTTATTTGGGTGAACACCTAATTTGTATTGCACGAAAAAAGGAAATGAATTACAATTTAAATATCACAAACATTCCGAATTTAAAACCGAATAAACCTTTATCAAGAGAGGCAGAGGGACCGGTCCTTTGAAGCCCAGCAACCTCAGTTTATGCAAACTGAATAGGTGCTAATTCCTGCAAAATGCATTGCATTTTGGAAGATAAAACTCAACTAGTATGTAAAGCTCATCTTTCTTGATTATGAAGGATGGGCTTTTTATTATTTGAAAAAAATATATTGGAGGTATGTAAAATGAAAGTAATTGATCTATCACAAACGTTTGAAAATAATATGTCTCAATTTCCTGGAACACCAAAAATCCAACTAGAAGCCATTACAAGCGTTGAAGAAACAGGTTATCAAGTTACGAATTTTCATTCTGTCGTTCATGTTGGTACGCATTGTGATGCGCCTGCTCATTTCATTTCAGGCGCAACCACTATTGATCAATTACCCCTAAATCAATTTGTAGGCGAAGCTGTCCTTATCGATGTGACTCATGTTCAAGAGCGAAAATTACCTAAGGAAGTATTACATACTGTCGACATAAAAGAAGGTGATATTGTCATTTTCCATTCCAATCTATCTAATAAATGGAATACCGAAGCTTATGAGAAAGAAGCGTTTTATCTTTCCGAAGAATTAGCTGAAGAACTAGTTCAATTAAAAGTAAAATCTGTCGGTTTAGATTTTATTTCTCCTGATGAGGTAACGACAGAAACATCACCGATTCATCACATACTGTTAGGAAATAATATTTACTTAATTGAAAACTTAACAAACTTAGATGCCATTAAAGCGAAACGATTCTTTTTCTCAGCAGCACCTTTAAAAATTAAAAATAGTGACGGTGCTTTCGCAAGGGCATTCGCTGTTATTTTTTAAACATGGTCTACAAAAAAAGCAAAGATCACTTTTGACCTTTGCTTTTATATTTTTTATTTAAGTTAAAAAAGAATTGTTCCACCCTTGGGCGTATCCAAGCTAAATAATCTTTCTCTTTCTTCTTTGTACAAGCTATCTCTTCCCCATCTACCATTCCGACAAGTTCTAGCTCTAACAGTTGCCTCGTAAATGCTAATATATTTACTTCTTCGGCCGGATACTCTTCTTTTAATTTCGCCTCAATTTCGCCCAATAAAAAACCGTCACGCATCATTGCCAATGCATCAATCCAAAGTGGCGGCATTTCATATTTTTCTCCTGTAATTATATCTTTTACAATATAATTATTTTGCTCTTTTCGAAATTGAATCGTGTGTAAACATACAGTCGAATTTAATGTTAATTCCATCATACCACCCCTTTCATCATATCTGCATAGAAAAAAGGATGCGCGTGCACCCCATCTTTTCTTTTCATAACACTACCGAACCGTTACACGAGCTAAAAGCTCTATGTCGATATTTTCCTCCATTATAAACGAAGTGTTTTATAAAAAAAACCCTTCTTGAAACATTTTATAAAATGTTTATATTTACACAACAAGAACACTTTTCTGAAAAATAATTTCGTCTACTGCACTACACTGTTGGTAAATAAATTTCCACTTTCGTTCCTATCCCCATACTACTTTCAATCGCGATACTCCCTTGATGTTCTTCAATAATTTTATATGTAATCATTAATCCAAGACCTGTACCATTCTCTTTTGTTGTATAAAAAGCTTTTCCGATCTTTTCTATTTTCTCATTTTCTATCCCAATACCTTGATCTTCAACAGAAATACACAAGTTCTCTCCAGCTTTTTCATATGCCAGAATCTGAATATCCCCGCCTCCTGGCATCGATTCAATTCCATTTTTGATGATATTTAACAACACTTGTTTTAATTGCTTGTCATCACCATTTATAACGGGTAAATTTCCATCTACTTGCAAATGAAATTTCACTTTATATTGAGTCGCATAACTTTCCATTAGCTGGACAACATATAAAAGGATTTCTCGTATATTACACCATTCATAATTTATTGGTTTCGGTTTCCCTAATAACATCAATTCACTAACAAATCCGTTAATCCTTTCAATTTCTTGTAACATAATGTCATAGCTCATCGTATCAGCAGGGTTTCTTTCTTTTTGCATTTGCGTAAACCCTTTTAAAGCTGTTAATGGATTTCGAATTTCATGAGCAATTGTTGTAGACATTGTCCCAATAACAGCTAAATTTTCCGTCTCTTTCATATTGTTCATCATCTCAACAACCGTTCTTACATAAGACTGAAATCGTTTTAACAAAGAATGTGAAATAATGAAATAGAATATACATAAAACAAGTGGAATCACAACTTTTAAATCTTGTAATATCAATGTAAAAAATACGTACTTTCCAATTACACTAAAGGAAACTAAATAAAAATATTTTCTGTTCACGAAAACCGGTGCAAATAAAATTAATAACATTTCTACCATACTACCATGTTCAAAAGCCCTATCCGTTCGCAAATAAATCATTAAATTATTAATAAGGTTGATAAACATGTAACCAAATAAAAATAAATATTTTACAGAATATACATAGCCTCTTTTTTGAAGATATATTGAAATAGGAAATAATGATATTACAAATATATATACACCTATCCCAAGGCTACCTTTTGGCCATCCTACCGTTGTTCCATTAATATTCATAGCGGGATATACAAAATAATATATAGCATCATATAAAAAGAATATAATATAAAATAATAATATAAATACCTTTAAAGCTTTTCTTTCTTCATAAATCAAGCTCTTGTATTTGTTCATATGAAAACTCCCCTTGATCGATACAAAAAAACATTTCCACTGTTATCTACTTAAATTATAAGTATGAAATTGCTTTCAGGGCAATATGTAACCTTCTAATACTAAAAGGAAGGAGATCTCCTTCCTTTTAGTCACAACTTATATCCATCTTACCCTATCATTTAGCAATCCATCTGTAAAATTATTATGTCCTACTACAAAATCCTTCATATATAAATTTAAATATTCCCCATACTTACTTTCAGTATTTAATAATAATTCTTCTACATAATAAGCGCCTTGTCCAAAAGTATCTAACAGTAAACTACATAAGCCAGCATAAATTCCACACCCTACTTGGAAGTACGTCGCATTTGTTTTATATTTTTGAAAAACTTGGCTACTATTCATTACATTATACATGTATGTCTCATTATGTTCATAAACGAGCAACACACCGACTAAATCTTCTCCTATAATATCATCTTCTGCTGGATTAAATACTTTACGATTCCAATTCCATAAATCTTCCACTTTATCTAAGTTCTGTCTAATTAAGTTTGTTGTATACTCATTGATCCGATAAAGAAAACCCACTTCCATATTAAAAGATTTCCCTAAAATTAAAACTTCTTCATGTGGCATTAAGCAACCATAAAATTCTTTTTCACCTAACTTTACTTTATACTCTGAAGCATATACATCCTCATAAAAGTAAAGTGGACGATGATGACTCATATACATAGGATAACTCCATATCGCTTCATCAAGAAAACGCTCAACTGCCCATGATGCATAAAGTGTATGAGGTTTTATAAGCTCTTTATCATTCAAAAATGAATTATCATGTTCTACAATATAGCATGCTCGCGGCTTTTCATTTGGACGTTCTTTCATAAGCTCAACAACCATCCATTGAACAACACCAGGATTCATACCTGAGCCTATAATCGCTCTTGTATTTGTAAATGTTTCTTTCTCCTTCTCAAACCTCGTATACCTTTCCGTAAGCTGAAAACCAAGTAAACTATCGTCTTGATCTACTGCCTCATTTTCCAAAGCCGAATTAATATAACAAATGCCAAGGTCATTACAACAACTCAGTACCCTAATTGTATCTGCACCTGAAACATCAATAACAACCTTCGTTCTTTTTTCCTTTAAATGATGTTTAAATTTGACTACATCTTGAAGGTTTATTTCATATAAAAAAAATTGCTCTTTCAAATTTGGAAACAACTCATCATAATAACTTTTATCTTTTTGTTTTATATCCACCAAATGGAAGTTCATATTCTTTATCACTTCATAAATTGGATCTTTTTCATTTACTACCGCTTGATTCAAAATTGCTAACACTGCTTTTGCTGCTCCACCAGCACTTCCAAGTAATGTAATCGAAAACGAATTTGGAAACTGCTCCACAAACAAAACCCCTTTAATAAAGTAGTTGAGCAGCTCTTCCTCAAAAAGTGAGTTGAATACACCAAAAGGTAGCTCGTACACCTTTAGTACAAGATTGCCCCTTCAAAGATCACACTAACATACCTATATGATATTCAATTCATTTTCCCCTCATATCCAAATCGAATTAAACAAATAGGCTCGACCTTTTCTTCCCTATATATAAAAGAAAAAGCCAGCCCTTTCAACTAGCCTACGGACAATGGACAGATTTCACATGTTGAATATTCACGTACATTTTTGCGTCACGTGCTTTTAATATTTCAATATGCCCTTCATCAATTTTCGTCATCTTTCCGATTTTATTAGATTCCTCGCCTAAATCAAACACCATAATTTTCCCTGACATTTTAATAAGCTGTTCTTCAAAAGTTCTAGCTAGAGTAATATTTAATGGATTTACGGGGAGTTCATTTTTATTGAGGGAATAAGGTACTTGGTTCTCTTTATAAGGAATTAACCACTTCAAATGCTTTAAAGATATATATACAGTTTTGTAAACAGGGCTATAAAAAACAATATAATCGTTCATCACACTTGTAACATAACCGTGTATCGGAACATTTCCTGCCACATAAATTTCTGTAAAAATCCCTTTAGATGTGATTAATACTTTTCTCAAAGAAATTGAAGGTGATTCCCTCTTAATTACAGAGTCCACACCAGGCTTTAATATTTCTTCATCATGCTCTCTTAAAAATTTATAATACTGGATATGGTATAAAGATATATATACATAGTCTTGTCCATTGTAAAGAACTACAATATCATTTCCTACATCAATTAATACACCTTTAAATCTTTTTTCACCGATTAATTTAACGTATATATTTTCTCCAATATTTTTGTTTAACTCATTCATCTATATCCTCCTTTCTATAAAATACTACTTTTCCTGCCTTCCATTTCTAAAAAAATAATCAGGGCAATGTTCTGTCTTTTAGTAGTAAGAAATTCTTTTTCATATATCGCTAATAATTGTAGCGAACTATGAAATCGTTCTTCACTTCCAATCATAATGCCCCTCTTATTTATCAAACATTATTCTTCTTCATTCTTTTTACACTTAACTACTTGATTCACACTCTTAATATGATAAATAATCACGTAAATGACTTCATCACCATTTACTAGCGTAATGCATTCATCATGTACTTCACTTAATAAACCTTCCACACACTCTGGTCCACCACGATTAACCTTTATCCACTTATACTTCAGGTCACTTAATACATCTAAAAAAGTATCTTCATCAGAATAGAAACATGAACCATAGTAATCGTCACATTTTGTTTCTTTCACTTTCTTGACTAGACTCTTCACATGTTTCAACTGATAATATACTACTTCTCCATGAGGTAATTGTAGTGTAAGGTAATCTTTCCCCAACGATAAAAGTACACCTACTCGACTTTCCGGCCCGCGCAGATTTACCTTTACATTTTCACCGACTAAACCTTTAATTTGATCACAGCATAATAGACTCTCCAATTTCATATCCTCCTTTCTTATTATCTTCCTCTTCTTGATTGTCTTTGTGCACGAGCTCGACTTGAATCATTGCTACTTTCATCACTTTTCTCATCGCTCTCTCCACATACTGATTCGTTATAACTAACACTTTTAATATGAGCTAGTGCAATTAATATAACTTCCTCTTTTATAATTAACGTTACATAATCACAAGAAACGTCTTGTAAAATGCCTTCAACTTTCTCTGGACCACCACGATTAATTTTTACCCAGCGGTATTTGAAGCTTTGAAGTAGCTTTTCAAAATCTTCTGCACAGTCATATTCCAACCAGCCACAATCATCTGTTACACAATCTTTCGTATTCTTTGTAATACTTTTCAGATGGCGAAGCTGATAGTAATAGCGCTCTCCTTTTTCATTCTTTAATACGAAGTAGTCCGTACACACTGATACTATTGTTCCTTTTTGAGATTCTGGTCCACCTCTGTTTACTCTTACATAAGATCCAATTAAATCTTTCAAAAAATCACAATGAAGTAAACTCACGAGAAAACCCCTTCCATTAATTTATAAGCTTTTGCACTGATAGTATATGTATCTGTACAGGTTATGTTCGCTATGTTTGTCCCCGCTATGAAAAAATATGCTTTTAACTAATAATACTAATCCCTATAAAATCTTCTTTCCCTTAAAGTAACTCTAGGATTTCGGATGACTTTTTCATCCCTTAATATAAAAAGCCCCCGTATTAAGATACATTTCTGCATATCTTAATACGGGGGCTTTTTATAAATTTAATCTTCGTCTTTAACATCCATATCTTCTGGAATTGGTTCATTTAATATTTCTTCCACTAACTGCTTATATTTCTCCATTTGTTCTAAATGTGTATTAAACTGTTCCTTATTTATTAAATATTGCTCTCCATCAAACAATGCACGAACTTTCTTTTGCTGAATTAAGTCTTCAACATACGATTTTGGTAATTTCAAATACTCCGCAGCCTCTTCTATCGTTATATACAATGTGTTCATTCCTTTATTATTTTTTCATATACATAATGTATCTTACTTTATTTTTGTAAACAAATAAAAAAGATTTTGTAAATACAAATTAAAAAGCAGGTAGATGCATTCCATATATTGTATAATAGTATAGTAAGTATTTTTTAAATATAGAATGGTATTACCCATTTACACAAAGGAGAGTTAACATATGGCTACTCGTCACATCATTACAATGTTAGAAAAAACATTACGAGTTGAAACAGAAAACACAATTTCTCATCTATCTAAGTCTTTATCCGATCGTATTCTTTCACAAAGTGCAGCAGTACATGAAAATAATTGTTATCATACGATTGGTGAATGGTACAAAAATCATTTCTTATTCCAACAAGATGATTTCCTTTGGGCTAAATACGTTTTCTATGATGCATATTGTGAAGCTATAAAAAAACAAGGCAATCTTACAAAACGCGTTCGTCAAATATTAGAATCATTAGCTCGACAACATGGAAAACAATATATTGTTTCTATACAAAATATTCCATTTCCTAATGAACAGACAAAAGGGACCGCATAATTTAATAATGGTCCGCACAAACCAACTATAGATTCATTGTTTCCTAGAAAGATTTACAAATAAAATGTTCAAGTCTTTGTATTCCCTTTTTATAGAAATACATTCATATGACATGAACTAATGAAAACGGTGTCATGAAAATGATTGAAAATATAGTAAACAGGAAAAACCCCATTTGTATCTCTCGTCCATAGAAATAGAGATGTAAATGGGGGTATACTTGTTCCTTTATTATTTCATCATCTGCTTAATCAATTCTCGATTTCTCTTCTTAAATACTTCATTATGAGAAGAAACCATTCCGTACTCACTTGCATCAGGTTGAATAAATTGTTTCGCTTTATTCACAGCGTTTCCAGCATCTTGGAATGCCCCTGCGATTAAATGCAATTTCCCTTCATGCTTTAAAATATCTCCAGCGGCATATAATCCGTCTACCGAGGACTCACTATTTGCATTCCCTGCAATATAATAATTGTCAACAATAGCAACATCTAGCTCACTATTTTCTAATAATGTTATATCGCGTTCATATCCATGATTAATAATAACTTCATCGATAGATAAATGAGAAATTTCTCCAGTTTCATGATTTGTTAATTCTATATATTCAATCGCTTCATGGTTATCACCAGCAATTAATTTTGTAATCGATGTATTAAAGAAACATTCTGCTGAACTGTTCATAAGTTGTTTTACTTGTGCTTCATGACCAGATAATTCTTCTTTTCTATATGTTAAATAAACTTTTTTTGCGATTGGTTCTAATTCGTTCGCCCAATCAATTGCGGAGTTCCCTCCGCCTGAAATAATTACCGTTTTATCTTTGAAGCGTTTTAACGATTTAACTGTATAATTTAAATTTGAGACTTCGAATCTCTCAGCACCTTCAATTGATAACTTTTGTGGATTCAATATACCACTCCCAGTTGCGACGATCACTGTTTTTGAAAAATGTTCTTCCCCAGAGCTTGTTTTCAATGTAAAAATGCCATCCTGATTACGAATAATTGATTCTATTTTTGTATTCAATACAACTTCAGGCTGAAATGTTAATCCTTGTTGTACAAGTTGCTCAATTAATTTATCACCAGTAACCGGTAATAATCCGCCAATATCCCAAATCATTTTCTCCGGATAAACATGTATTTTTCCACCTAACTGTGGTTGAAATTCTATTATTTTCGTTTTCATCTCTCTTAGTCCACTATAAAAAGCTGAATAAAGCCCTGCAGGTCCTCCGCCTATCACAGTTACATCAAACAATTCTTCTTGATTCATTCGTGTCACTCCTCAGCTACTAATAATTGATTATCATTCTCAATAAAATATAACTTGTTTTTATAAATTTTACAATCAAAATCACTATTGACAATACACCTATATAAAATTATAGTATTTAAAGAATCAATAGTGATAATCATTATCAATTTGTTAATTATTAGCAACTGTGAGATTACATCTTCTTCTATTACTATGGTGAATACTATATGGTAAAATCTCAAGTTCAAGATTGTTAATAAGACTTTTGTATTACCACTAACTTTTCAAAAGATCAAAGCCAAACAATTTATTGTATATCACATATCATCTATCAAAAGGAGAAAGACGATGAAAAAATTATTCATTTCACTAACAGTTCTGTTCGTCCTTGTTATGAGTGCTTGTAGCAATGGTTCAACAGACAAGAAGAACGACGCAAAAGGTAAGAAATCAGAAACAATTACATACCAATCTGAAAATGGTAAAGTTGAAGTTCCAGCAAATCCACAACGTGTTGTTGTCCTATCATCATTCGCTGGTAACGTAATGTCATTAGGTGTAAATCTTGTTGGGGTAGATTCATGGTCTAAACAAAACCCACGTTTTGATAGCAAACTGAAAAATGTCGCTGAAGTATCAGATGAGAATGTTGAAAAAATTGCTGAATTAAATCCAGATTTAATCATTGGTTTATCAAATATTAAAAATGTTGATAAGTTAAAGAAAATCGCTCCTACTGTAACATACACTTACGGAAAAGTTGATTACTTAACACAACACTTAGAAATCGGTAAATTATTAAATAAAGAAAAAGAAGCAAAAACTTGGGTTGATGATTTCAAGAAACGCGCACAAACAGCTGGAAAAGACATTAAAGCGAAGATCGGTGAAGATGCAACCGTTTCTGTTGTTGAAAACTTCAACAAGCAGCTTTACGTATACGGCGAAAACTGGGGCCGTGGAACAGAAATTCTTTACCAAGAAATGAAATTAAAAATGCCTGAAAAAGTAAAAGAAAAAGCCTTAAAAGAAGGATACTACGCATTATCTACTGAGGTATTACCTGAGTTTGCTGGTGATTACTTAATCGTAAGTAAAAACAAAGATACTGATAACTCATTCCAAGAGACAGAATCATATAAAAACATTCCGGCAGTAAAAAATAATCGTGTATATGAAGCAAACATGATGGAATTCTATTTCAATGATCCACTTACATTAGATTTCCAACTAGACTTCTTCAAGAAGAGCTTTCTTGGTCAATAATACAAACATGAGGAATTCTTAATTTAAGAATTCCTCTTCCTTTATTCTATGAAAAGAAAAGATGTGAAACTGATGAAAAAAGAGCAAGACAACCTACGTTCCAACGCTTTTACATACAAATTAATTTTGAGTATCATTGCATTCTTTCTTATTTTTATGTTTGCAATGGTGTTAGGCGCTGCAGATACTTCTATAAAAGACGTATGGTTAGCACTTACTTCCTCTGCTAAAGGAGATAAGCTATCCATCCTTCGTGAAATACGTTTACCACGTGAAGTTGCTGCTATTTTTGTAGGAGCTGGACTCGCTGTTTCTGGTGCAATTATGCAAGGATTAACGCGAAACCCACTTGCCGACCCTGGATTACTTGGCCTAACTGGTGGCGCAAATGCTGCACTTGCACTAACACTTGCCTTCAATCCTTCTATAAGCTACCTTTACTTAACACTAGCTTGCTTTATCGGTGCTGCAATTGGCGCTATTATGGTATTTGGAATTGGCATGGTGAAAAAGGGCGGACTTTCTCCTCTTCGAATTGTATTAGCTGGTGCTGCTGTTTCAGCATTTCTACTTGCAATCTCAGAAGGTGTTGGCATTTACTTTAAAATTTCACAAGATGTATCAATGTGGACGGCTGGGGGCGTAATTGGAACGAGTTGGAGCCAATTAAAAATTATTATTCCGGTTATTTCAATAAGTATATTTATCGCTATCTTACTTGCAAAGAAATTAACAGTTCTTAGTTTCAGTGAAGAAGTTGCCGTTGGACTCGGTCAAAAAATAATCGTTATTAAAACGATTTTATTTATCATTATTATCTTGCTTGCTGGTGCTTCTGTAGCACTTGTCGGAAACATGGCATTTATCGGCCTTATGGTACCCCATATGGTTCGTCCAATCGTTGGACCAGATTACCGTTTTGTTATACCGATGTCAGCGATTGCTGGTGCTTCCTTTATGCTGCTCGCAGACACAATCGGACGTACAATTAACGCTCCGTATGAAACACCAGTTGCTGCAATCGTCGCAATTGTAGGATTACCATTCTTCCTATTTATTGTACGTAAAGGAGGAAGAACTTTCTCATGATGCAATCTATTCTAAAGAAACAACGCCTTATCATACTTGCATTACTCATACTTACCATCACAACAATTGTAATTGGAATGGGACTCGGTTCTGCCGCTCTCTCCTATGACAGATTAATCCCAACACTTATGGGACAAGGTACATTTAAAGAAGAATTCGTTTTATATTCTTTAAGGCTACCTAGAATCGTCATTACATTATTAGCCGGTATGGCACTCGCTTTATCAGGTGCTATATTACAAGGTATTACCCGAAACGATTTAGCTGAACCTGGTATTCTCGGCATTAACGCTGGTGCTGGTGTTGCAGTTTCTGTTTTCTTTCTATATTTCCCGATAGACGTAGGTTCATTTCTTTACCTACTACCAGTCGTTGGATTTATCGGTGCGTTTCTAACAGCTGTTCTAATTTACGTATTTTCATATAGCAAATCCACAGGCCTTCAGCCAATAAGATTAACATTAACCGGCATCGGTTTTTCCTTTGCACTATCTGGCGCGATGATTGTACTTATTTCATCTGCAGATCGTATGAAAGTAGACTTTATCGCTAAATGGATTGCCGGAAACATTTGGGGAGATGACTGGACATTTGTTTTAGCAATGCTTCCATGGCTAATCGTATTAATCCCATTTGTCTTCTATAAAGCAAATCGATTAAATATACTAGCATTAAACGAACCAGTAGCAATCGGTGTTGGAATTGAAATTGAAAAAGAACGAAGATACTTATTAATCGCAGCCGTTGCACTTGCTGCCGCTGCTGTTTCCGTAACAGGAGGCATTAGCTTTATCGGACTTATGGCTCCTCACATCGCCAAATCTTTAGTAGGTCCAAGGCATCAAATATTCATCCCTATCGCCGTTTTAATCGGCGGATGGTTATTACTACTAGCGGATACAATTGGACGAAATATCGTCGAACCTAGCGGTATTCCAGCTGGTATTGTCGTTGCTTTAATTGGTGCACCTTACTTTATGTATTTGTTGCTTAAGAAAGTGTAAGAAACACCCTCAAGATTTTTTCTTGAGGGTGTTTTCATTTCATTCTACTGCTGTCCATACCCTTCAAACTTCTTCGACAAATTCTCCATCTCGTCTTCTGGCAGTAATTTCGGTTCTCCAACACTTTTCGTTTGATAATAAATTTGAGCACAAAACTCTATTTCTTCTGCAATAGTAAACGCCATTTTTATATTATTTGCACCAGCCATTAAACCATGATTCGCAAGTAAAACTGCACGACGATCAATCATTCCTTCAAAAGCAGCCTCTGCTAATTGCTTCGTACCAAATGTTTCATATGGTGCACAGCGAACATTCGGACCTGCAAAAGCAATTAAATATGATACAGCAGGAAGTTCCCATCCTAATGATGCGATTGTCTTCGCATAAGGAGAATGTGTATGTACAAGCGCATTTATATCTTCACGATTTCTATAATAGATAAGGTGCATATCTAATTCGCTTGATGGTTTTCTCTCTCCTTCTATCACTTCACCATCTAAATTCAATATAACTACATCTTCAGGCGTCGTTTCATAATAATCTAGACCACTTGGGCTAATTGCAACAAGACCTTGTTCACGATTGAAAATACTAATATTACCGCCAGTCCCCTTTGTTAAACCACTAGAAATCATTTTCTTTCCGTACGCTACAACTTCTTCTCTTTCTTTTTGCAATAACATATACATCCCCCTAGTAAGAAACTTATGATGACTATTTTTCTAAAAACTATCTACTTATTGAAATAGCTTTTTTAAATTCTCCATAAACGGTGCTCTCACAATTCCTTTTTCCGTAATAATCGCTGTTACATTTTCATATGGCGTGACATCAAATGCCGGATTGTATACTTTACTTTCTTGCGGAGCAGAGTATTGTCCGAAACGATTGATCACTTCAGAAGCATCTCTTTCTTCAATTGGAATTTCTTTTCCTGTCAGTGTTTTCAAATCAATTGTCGGCGTTGGTGCTGCTACATAAAACGGAATGTTATAATATTTAGCCAAAATCGAAACACCTAATGTTCCAATTTTATTTGCTACATCCCCGTTTGCTGCTACACGATCACATCCAACGATTACTGCATCGATTTTCCCTTGTGACATGACCATTGCCGCCATATTATCTGTAATGACCGTTACATCAATTCCCGCTCGCTGCAGTTCTAATGCCGTTAACGTTGAACCTTGTAATCTAGGGCGTGTTTCATCGGAATAGATTTTTAAGTCCCATCCTTTTTCTTTCGCTAAGTACATTGGAGCTGTCGCAGTACCATACTTAGTCGTTGCTAACGCACCTGCATTACAATGCGTTAATACCCCCATGCCATCATGGAATAATGTTAATGCATGTTCTCCAATTTGACGGTTAATTTCTTCATCTTCTCTATGAATCTTTTTTGCTTCTTCTAATAATCTATCTTTCAACTGCGCAATTGATAAGTGAGCATTCTCTTTCGCTACACTTTCCATTCTTTCAAGCGCCCAAAATAAATTTACTGCCGTCGGTCTTGATGTCGCTAAGTATGCACATACCTTTTTTACTTCCTCTATGAATTCTTCCTCCGAACTTTCCGCAACTTCCTTTACTCCTAAATACACACCGTAGGCTGCTGAAACACCTATTGCCGGCGCTCCTCGTACTTTCATTACTTGAATCGCATCCCACACACCCTCAGCCGTTTTAAAAGATTCATAGACTACTTCGTTCGGTAATACCGTTTGATCCAATAACACTAAAGCATCATCTTTCCACTGAATTGGTATTAATTGCTCTGCCATCATCTTCTCCCCTTATTTCGCACTATGCATTGACTGTTTTTTTAACGTTTCTACAAAGCTACTACCTGTTTTATATTGATTCGCTTGTAAAATAAACTTCTTCGCTGCCTGAAGACAAATTCGCTCGCTCTAGCACGCGCTGCATCATTCTCAATACAAGTCATATCCTTCACCTTCGCTAGACCAACAATACGACGAATTAACTCAAGACCCGTCACTGCAGCTGTATCCTCTAATACAGATTGTAAATAAACTTGGTTAAAACCTTCTTCCTTCGCCATAATCTCTGTTACATGAATATCCCAAGCGTCTAAAAACTTCTTCTTAAATAAATCAATTACATCTATCATGGTAGATTCTATCCAGTTCATATATGTATCTTTCTCAATACCAGATTGCATCACTGCATCTGCATTCACCCATGCAAACATTAAATTCGCCATTATATTCCCAACGTCATATCCCATAGGTCCATAAAAAGCAAATTCAGGATCAATAACCTTTGTAGAATCACTTTTTACAAAAACAGAACCAGTATGTAAATCACCGTGAAGCAGCGCTTGTGCATTCGTCATAAAAGAAAACTTAAGTTTTGCTACTTCCGTACGAAGCTCTTTATCACTATAAATATGCTCCCTAATCCATCCTTCGTTTAATTGAAACAATTCGTTGCGTTTATTATGATTTGTAAACGGCTCTGAATATACGAGGTCCTCTGTAATCTCACATAACTCAGGATTTATATAATTCTTCACGAGTTCCTTCTTCTCTTTATGATCCATTACAACATCTGATGTTAATAGAAGAGTGTTTACCATAAAAGTAGTTAAATCATCAGCAAGCCTCGGAAACATTTGATGATTTATGAGTGCTGTACGCAATATTGTGTGATCTGATAAATCTTCCATCACGCAACAATTCATCACACTATCGAACAAATATACATTTGGCACGAGTCCAGGTGCTAATTCTCCTTCTAATCGTAAAACATCTGATTCTATACGGATTCGATTCGTCGACAACTTAAACTCATCTGAAATACGCGCTGTATCCCCAGCTTGTTTTACAATGACAGAAATGCTCTTCTGTTCATCACAAACGCGGAACACATAATTTAAATTACCATCACCTATTTCTTTACACTTTAGCCCCTTTGCATGCTCGAACTTAGGTAATTTCTCTTGCACATATGCAATCACATCTTTAGCTTCCATTAAAAAATACTTCGTGAACTTAGACATGGTTTCCCCTCCACACTAAATGTAAACGTTTTCTGAAAGCCGTAAAAAATAATAGACTGAAATTTTTTCAATCTATACTATATCTTCTCTATTGCAATACATATCTCGCTTTTATTATATCTTGTTAGAAATGAGCGTCAATGTTTCTATTTCTCATTGCAATATACTTCTTATTATATATATTTATGATGACAATAATTGTTCACAAAGATTCCGATACATTTTGTTTTATTTATTGCACAATTCTTTGTAAAATAGAAGTAAGCAGTTACTTTTCAAATCTACAACTTCTAAGAAATATTCCCTTCCTAAGAATTTATACTTACACCATGTCTCTAACATACTCACTACTCTTTCAAACACTCATTGAAAATTTATGACTTGAAAATTACCTTTTAATTCCCTAGCAGCCTTAATTGAGAATAAATATTAATTAAATTGGTATAAAGTTGGTTTATTCTCTTGACAAAATAACCACTTCTATATGATAATTAATATCGAATTAGAATTATTATAGTTAATTAAAAAATATATTTTATGAGCAAACTAATTTCCGATGCTCAAAACCAACCTTTAGGAGGAATTTTAATATGTTATTAATCGGCACAGAAGTAAAACCGTTTAAAGCTAATGCTTACCATAATGGAGAATTTATCCAAGTTACTGACGAAAGTTTAAAAGGAAAATGGAGCGTAGTTTGTTTCTATCCAGCAGACTTCACATTCGTTTGTCCAACTGAACTTGAAGACTTACAAAACCAATACGCAACTCTAAAAGACTTAGGCGTTGAAGTATACTCTGTATCTACAGACACTCACTTCACTCACAAAGCATGGCATGATAGCTCAGAAACTATCGGCAAAATCGAATACATTATGATTGGTGACCCAACTCGCACAATCACTACAAACTTCAACGTTTTAATGGAAGAAGAAGGTCTTGCTGCTCGTGGTACATTCATCATCGATCCAGACGGCGTTATCCAATCTATGGAAATCAATGCTGACGGTATCGGCCGTGACGCAAGCATCCTTGTTAACAAAATTAAAGCAGCTCAATACGTACGTAACAACCCAGGTGAAGTTTGCCCAGCTAAATGGCAAGAGGGTTCTGCAACACTTAAACCAAGCCTTGACCTTGTAGGCAAAATCTAAGGAGTTCGATCAAAATGATACTAGATGCAGATATAAAAACACAACTATCCCAATACCTTCAGTTAATGGAGAACGACATTTTACTTAAAGTAAGCGCAGGAGACGATAACGTATCTAAAGATATGTTATCTCTAGTAGATGAATTAGCTACTATGTCATCTAAGATTACAGTAGAAAAAGTTGAACTAGAGAGAACACCAAGCTTTAGCGTAAATCGCCCTGGCGAAGACACTGGTGTCGTATTCGCTGGTATTCCATTAGGACACGAATTTACTTCATTAGTGTTAGCTTTACTACAAGTGAGTGGACGTGCTCCAAAAATTGAACAAAAATTAATCGATCAAATCAAAAACATTCAAGGCGAATATCATTTTGAATCTTATATCAGCCTAAGTTGTCATAACTGTCCTGATGTTGTACAAGCTCTTAACGTAATGAGCGTTCTAAACTCTAGTATTACACATACTATGATTGATGGCGCTGCATTTAAAGAGGAAGTAGAAAGTAAAGACATCATGGCAGTACCAACTGTTTACCTAAATGGCGAATCTTTCGGAAGCGGTCGTATGACACTTGAAGAAATTTTAGCTAAAATGGGTAACGGTCCAGATGCATCAGAGCTTTCTGATAAAGATCCATACGATGTTCTTGTTGTTGGTGGCGGCCCAGCTGGTGCAAGTGCAGCAATTTATGCAGCACGTAAAGGCATCCGCACTGGTATCGTTGCTGAGCGCTTCGGTGGTCAAGTAATGGATACTATGGGTATTGAGAACTTCATCAGCGTAAAACGCACTGAAGGTCCTAAGCTAGTAGCAAGCCTTGAAGAGCACGTAAAAGAATACGACATCGATGTAATGAATCTACAACGTGCGAAACGTTTAGAGAAAAAAGAACTTATTGAAGTGGAACTTGAAAACGGCGCTATTCTGAAAAGTAAGAGCGTAATCGTTTCAACAGGTGCTCGCTGGCGTAATGTTGGCGTACCGGGTGAAGCTGAGTTCAAAAACAAAGGTGTAGCATACTGCCCACACTGTGACGGTCCATTATTCATCGGAAAAGATGTAGCGGTTATCGGCGGTGGTAACTCTGGTATTGAAGCAGCTATCGACTTAGCAGGTATTGTTAAGCACGTAACTGTTCTTGAATTCATGCCAGAATTAAAAGCTGATGCTGTATTACAAGAACGTCTTAACAGCTTACCTAACGTAACTGTTCTGAAAAACGTTCAAACGAAAGAAATCACTGGTACTGATAAAGTAAACGGTATTTCTTACATCGATCGTGAAACTGAAGAAGTACACCATGTTGAATTACAAGGTGTATTCGTTCAAATCGGTCTTGTGCCAAACACAGACTGGTTAGGCGAAACAGTTGAACGCGTTCGCGGTGAAATCGTAACAGACAAGCACGGCGCTACAAACGTACCAGGAGTGTTTGGTGCAGGTGACTGTACAAATAATCCGTACAAACAAATCATCATCTCTATGGGTTCAGGTGCGAATGCAGCTTTAGGTGCATTTGATTACTTAATCCGTAACTAATTATATAGACGTGAGTTTTAAAAAAGCAGGTGCCAAGGCACCTGCTTTTTTTAAAATCCTAATGTATAAACTAAAAATCTCTCATTCCCATTCTTCTCATAAGCACCCGGTAATCTTATTTCCTTCTTCAATTCAAATGCAGTCTGATTCTCCAAGAAGAAAATATAATCTTCAGAAGGGTAGTATAAAATAATATCAATTTCTCTCTCCACCGCTTCTACTGCAAGCAAAATGTTATTTACTACGTTCATAAACACTTGTACAGAAAATGGATTGAAGAAATAAAACCGGTTATCACGTGGATCAATCTCATATTCCTGCGCTAAACAACATTCAAATTGAATTTTATCTTTACTGTTCCTTACCTTCCTTGCATAACGCTCACGGTTTTCCATTGCTTCTTTATAAAACTCTTCATTCATTTCAATTCCAACCGCTGAAGCACCACACTTATGGTGCATGTAAAAATTTAATCTCCCTTTACCGCATCCAAAGTCTACAACCTGGTCGCTACTTCTTATTTCATATTGATTCAATAACGCATCTAATCCGCTATATGGCGTCGGTTCATAACGGTGATAATGCATAGACTTGTTAAAGCCCTTTTGCTCACCGACAGTTTTTATATGTAATACAGCATCGTAATATTGTTCGTTCATTCGTCTTCTCCTATTAAGAAATGGTACTTATTATTATACACCATGTACTGGAGACTCATTTTGCATCAAATTAACTGATACGTGAAATTATATCAACGATTTTCTGAATATATCTATCGTAACTTCAAATATATCAACGATTTTTTCAATATATCGACGTTTCGACAAGGAATATCGACTTAACGACAAATCCCTACAAAAAAACAGGAGCTATCTAGCCCCTGTTCTCCAATACTTTCAATACAGTTTGTTTCAATATTTCTACTCCATCCATTATACAGCTATGATCAAACTCCATATACGGATGGTGTAATCCAGGTTGTAAGTTCGCCCCTAGTCCAAGCATGACAGCTTTTAAATGGGGTCTTTTCACTGTATAGTAATGGAAATCATCGCTTCCTGTCGTATACAGTGGTCCAGTACATCCCTCTTCCCCGTACACTTCAAGAATGCCTTTCCGCATGAAACGCTCAGCTTCTTCTGACACTTCAGCTCCTGGTGCGAGATCGATCCACTCATAAGAAAGTTTAGATCCCATTGATTCAGCTGACTGAATTACTTGCTCTATTTTTCGCTTCAATTCATCTAGTAATATGTTATTTTCTGCTCTTACATCTAAACTAAAGTGCCCGTTACCTGGAATAATATTTAGATTATCACCACCAGCTTGGCATCTCGTCATCTTAACAGAATAAGATGTCTGCGGCGGTAACCATATATTTTTCAATCCAATATTGATCATCGAAATGACATCAATTGCATTTATACCTTGATGCGGGCGTGCCCCGTGTGCATCATCTCCATGAATCATCCCTTCTAAAAACCCTGCAGCTCCGTGACGAATAGATGGTGCAGCTTGTTTCAAAGGCAGTTCTTCAATTGGCCTTAAATGAACACCAAATAAGAAATCTGCATCATCCACGGCGCCCTTCTCTACCATCTTTAAGGAACCATTTCCTTTTTCCTCTGCCGGCTGAAAAATAAATCTAACAGTACCGCTATCCCATCTCATATTTTTCAATTGTAAAATAAGGCCCATCACAATTGTCATATGAGCATCGTGGCCGCATGAGTGATTCGCTTTAAATTCTCCGTCTACTTCTTGCCATAGTGCATCCATATCAGCACGAATCGCGATAACTGGATTCCCTCTTCCGATTTCAGCAATCACGCCAGGGCAATCATCAAATATTTTATATGAAATTCCTTCTTCTTTTAGAAAGTTAGTAATATAAGCTGTCGTTTCATATTCCTTCCAACTTACTTCAGGGTTTTCATGTAAATGCTGAAAAATTTCAGTTAAACGCTCTTGTAGTTCTAATGTTTTCAACTTTTCATTCTCCTTCCCAAATTACAAACCATTAAAGTTAATTATATTTCTGAAAAAACAGATGTTTTTATGAACATATTGAATTTTAAGAAAAAAGTCAATTATTTATTTTAAAATGCTATTAATACCAACATTTACTCATTTTATAAAGATATTTATACAGATAGAACATTCCTTATTTTCTGTTTTTTGTTGACGCTTGCATATATCTTTAGTTATTATAACTTAATAAACGTCTATTTTGCGACAATTCTAAAAATACAAACATACATAATGAGGAGGCAGTTTATGAAAAGAGAAATACCTTTTGGCATAGCAATAATCCCTATTATCATTACAGTTGCAGTTATGATGGTTACAATTGTTGTATTAAAACAAAGCCCTCACGTCCCACTTATTATCGGTACAACCGTTGCTTCTATCGTTGCCTGGCGTTACGGTTACAAATGGAACGACATTGAAGAAGCAATGTATAAAGGAATTCGCCTTGCATTACCCGCTATCGTTATCATTATTCTTGTAGGTTTAACGATCGGTGCTTGGATTGGCGGTGGAATCGTCGCTACTATGATTTATTACGGTTTAAAACTTTTAACTCCATCACTATTTTTAGTTTCAATTACAATTATTTGTTCTATCGTTGCATTAGCAATCGGTAGCTCCTGGTCTACAATGGGAACAATTGGTGTTGCTGGAATGGGAATTGGCCTAAGTATGGGGATCCCAGCTCCAATGGTTGCTGGCGCTATAATTTCCGGTTCTTATTTTGGTGATAAAATGTCACCGCTTTCAGACACGACAAACTTAGCCGCAGGATTAACAAATACAGATTTATTCACACATATTCGTCACATGTTATTTACTACAATTCCAGGTTTAATTATTACTCTTATCGTTTATGCGTTCTTAGGAAGAAACTTTGGCGATAACAATATTGATTCAAAAAGCATCGATCAAACGTTACAAGTATTGCAACAAAACTTTGTTATCTCACCTTTTCTATTAATTATACCAGTAGTTGTTATGGTATTGGTCGCTAAAAAAGTCCCTGCTATACCAGCTATTCTCGTAGGTGTTATTTTAGGATTCTTATCACAAGTCTTTATTCAAGGTGGTTCTGTCTCATCAGCTGTCGGTGCACTCCAAAGTGGATTTGTTATAGACACTGGAAACAAGCTAGTAGACGAACTATTTAACCGTGGTGGCTTAAGCTCTATGATGAATACAGTTTCTATGACAATTGTCGCTATGACTTTCGGAGGAGTACTAGAACATACTGGCATTCTTCGCTCAATTGTAAATCAAATTTTGAAATTAGCAACATCAGCAAAGGGACTTATCGCTTCTACTATCGCATCTTGCTTTGCAACGAATCTTACTTGCTCTGAACAATATATTTCGATTGTTGTTCCTTCAAGAATGTATGCAAATGCGTACACAGAAAAAGGACTGCATTCTAAAAATTTATCCAGAGCATTAGAAGATGGTGGAACATTAACTTCTGTTTTCGTACCTTGGAATACATGTGGTGTATTTATACTCGCAACACTTGGTGTAGGCGCATTCGAATATGCTCCTTATGCTATATTGAATTTCATCGTACCTATTATTTCAATCATTTATGGTATAACTGGCTTCACAATTACAAAGCTATCGGATATTGAAAAAGCAGACCTATTGAAAAAACAAAAAGCGCAACTAGAAGCTTAAAATTTTTGAAACGAATACGATGGTAAATTCAGCTCATATATTGCGCGAGGGCGCCCTTGTTGATAGGGCATTTCCTCGCCGCAAATATTGGCATATCTGTAATCAACTAATTTCTTTAACAGCCTTTCCGTCGATCGCCGAGTCACTTGTAAGTACTCAGAAAGATCCGCCGCTGTAAATTTCAATGATGGATGCGATTGACTAAACTGAATAATTTTTGACAAGTTTGCAGGACTAAGCTTCGTTTCCTTCGCTATTTTCATTAATTCTGGATTATCGTTTTTTAAACTTTGTACTCTCTGTTCTTTCGGGAACGGACCAAATAATTCCTTATCACTTGTTAGTATATAAAAGCAGCGTTCTATCGGATTATTTTTTGCGAAACCTTGAGCGATTTTTGCATTTTGTTCCGCTTCATTTACTGTTTTTCCGTAACCAAATCCAATAGATACAGCTCCTTCTATATTCGTAAATAAACGATCTATCGTATTTGTTTTTGTACTCGATTCGATATCACCACGAGTTGTATACAAAATAAAAGTCATTTCATCAACTTGTTTAAATGAACCACGTAATTCTTTTGAAATTACATTTAATTGTTCAAGCGATCTTTCTTGTAACTCTATAAAGGATATAATACAAGCACCAACAGTAGCTGAATGGCTTTTTGCTAACTCAGCTTTTATTTTTGCATCTTTTAATCCATGTATAATTGATTGCGTTGGATCTATCATACGCTCTGAAGGAATACCTATTTTTTGAAGTTCATCGTAGACAGCGTGAATACTAGTTAAAGCTAAATCAGCCTCTCCTGATTGATATTTAGCTAAATGAAAATCAATGATTCTCTTAATTTCATCATTACTCCATAACACATTTTCATAATCCATCACTTGCGGAGTTTCTTTCAGACCGATATCATGGAACACATTTTTAATAAACGAACGATCTACTAAATCAATTGAAATTTTATGAGGTTGAATACTTTGATGATATATTATAGAAAGAAGTGAAGAAGCGACAGTTGTCTCGTCTTGCTGTAAGTACGTACTTGGAATTGGTATTTGTTCTCTTATTTCTTTTGCCATATAATAAGGTAGGGCACCCGAGAAAAAGATAACATCACAAGGTTTTAAACGCTTTAATAGTTCAGAAGATTCTGCCGGATGAAGGTAAATATATGGATCAATCTCTATCTCTTCTAGTTTATGAGCAATAGGTAAAAGATTCTCCATAAACTCTTTTGAACCGACAACTGCAATTTTTATCATCATTTTCTCTAACTCCTTATCATTAATTAACGACTATTTAACGTCAACTATATCAAATGTACAAAACCATTGTAAACAGGAAGGGGTCTTTATTCAATGAAAATTACAGCTATTCACCTTTACGCAATTCGTTTACCGCTTCGCGATCCGTTTGTTATTAGTTATGGTTCTTATTCTGATATGCCTTCTATTATCGTCAAAATGGAAACAGATGAAGGCATTATCGGTTACGGTGAAGGCGTTGCTGATGATCACGTTACAGGTGAATCATGGGAAAGTACTTTCCATGTTTTAAAACATACACTAGCTCCTGCTCTTATCGGGAAAAATCCAATGAATATCGAGAAAACACACGATATGATGGACAACACAATTTACGGTGTACCTACTGCGAAAGCTGCGATTGATATCGCTTGTTTTGATATAATGGGTAAAAAATTAAATCAACCTGTATATCAACTAATTGGCGGACGCTACCATGAAGAATTTCCTGTCACTCACGTCTTAAGTATCGCCGAGCCAGAAAATATGGCTGAGGAAGCTGCCTCTATGATTAAGAAAGGTTACCAATCTTTCAAAATGAAAGTCGGCACAAATGTACAAGAAGATGTCAAACGAATTGAAGCTGTACGTGAACGTGTAGGAAATGATATCGCGATTCGCGTTGATGTAAACCAAGGGTGGAAAAATAGCGCAAACACATTAACGGCATTTCGTTCATTAGGACATTTAAACATCGATTGGATTGAGCAACCTGTAATAGCGGATGATATTGACGCAATGGCTCACATTCGTTCTAAAACAGACCTTCCACTTATGATTGATGAAGGACTAAAAGGCTCTCGTGAAATGCGCCAAATTATTAAATTAGACGCAGCTGATAAAGTGAATATAAAACTAATGAAATGCGGCGGTATATATCCAGCTGTAAAACTCGCTCATCAAGCAGAAATGGCCGGCATTGAATGCCAAGTTGGATCCATGGTCGAATCATCTGTTGCCTCTTCCGCAGGATTCCATGTCGCTTTCTCAAAAAAAATCATTACTAGCGTCGAGCTAACAGGACCATTAAAATTCACGAAAGACATCGGAAACTTACATTACGACGTACCATTTATTCGCTTGAACGAAAAGCCGGGACTCGGCATTGAAATAAACGAAAATACATTACAAGAATTAACCGTCTTTCAAGACGTTGTACGCTAAAGGAGGACTAACGCATGACGATTCTTTACGAAGGAAAATTAAAACAAAACAACGATTCATTTCACGTTACATTACTATCTTCAGAACATATGGAACAAATTTTATCATTACAAAACGTTATAGTTGAAGCGCTAGAAGATAAAGGTCGTTTACAACCACTCTCGCTAGAAGAATTTCAATACATTCTAGAAGGAAACGGCATGATGATCGGGGCGTTTATACAAAACGAGCTCATCGCATTTCGTGCCCTACTAGTCCCTCCTATCGACGATGAACATTTAGGGCTTGATATTGGTCTACCAGAAAGTGAACTACACCGCGTCATCTATCAAGAAATCTCAAACGTTCATCCGAACTGCCGAGGAAATGGCATGCAAAAAATATTAGCCACAGTCATCATGGATGAATTACAAAAAGAAGACAGCCAGTACGACTATGTTTGTTGCACCGTTGCACCTTTTAACATTCCTAGTTTAAAGGATAAGTTCGCGCAAGGTATGGAAATTGCTGCGCTGAAGGAGAAGTATGGCGGGAGTATGCGGTATGTTTTTGTGAAGGAATTGCGTAAGGACACAGAAAGAGATTGGACGAATGTTAAAAGTGTTCCGATGAGTGATGTTAGTGAAAAGCAAGCGTTACTTTCAGAGGGGTATCGTGGATATAAGATGGAGAAAATAGATGGGGATTTCGTTGTGAAGTTTGGACGATAGTTCCTACACCTGAAAAAGGAGATGTCCACTGTGACACCTCCTTTTACTTTCTCCTCATTCAATAATCCCCTGGCAAATGAAATTATATGAGCGATTTTTTAAATATATCGACTTACCGACAAGTATTGACAATAATCGCAACCTATATAAAGCGCATTACTAAACCGTCATCTTCCAACTTGATAATGCTAACCAGTTTTCCATTTCCTTATAATCAGGCATTATCTTCCCAACAAGACGCCAAAAAGATCGATCATGATTTAGATGAACCATATGACACATTTCATGAACAACTACATAATCAATTACTCGCTGTGGTGCCATTGCTAACTTCCAATTAAACGTTAACTGTAAATTCGAATCACAAGTTCCCCACGTACGACTACTATCTGTAATACGAATAGAACGCGGTTTTGTTTTAAAGTTACTTTGATGTACTTTAATACTCTTCTCTACTAATGCTTTGCACTGCTTATAGTAAAATCGTTTTAAAGCCTGCTGGATTTTCTCATCCTTAAGCTCATTCACATAAATGTGTAGCTTATCCCCTTCAAAAACTGCATTGTCTTGCGTAATACTTGCATCTTGAGAAATCTGTATCGGATACGTATTCCCTAAATACAGAAAGCCCTCGCCTTGATCATAATCCTTTTCCTGTGGACCAAGCGCTCGCTCCTGCATTTCCTTACGTGTTTTCTGAATCCAATCCCATTTCTCCTCTAGCAGCTGGACTAAGTATTCAGCAGGTGTTCCCTTTGGAGCCTGCACTTCCACATTTCCGTACGAATCTACAAAAAGACGCACCGACTTTTTCTTCTTATAAGTTATATGAAAATTAATTGTCTCACCTAAATATGTATGTACCATTTCATCACCTAACGTATTCGTTCATATTATTTTTACAAATAAAAAAAGAGTAGGATACAAACGTCCTACTCTACCTATTATATCATTTACTGCTTTAACAAACTTATTATCCTCTATACTTTACAGCTAATCCCTTAATGAAATTCCTTGCGTATCTATCGCCGCACTCTTTGTAATGCTTATGGCCTTTCTTTCTTAATAAAGCGCCTAATTCTCCTTTTGTTACGATAACTCCTACGCTGTCTAATATATCAAGCACATCTTCACTCGTTAAAGATAGTGCTATTTTCATTTTCTTTAAAAGAAGGTTATTGGCACTCTCCTTGCTCTGTACAGGTGCCGGTTGCCCTGGTTTCGGATCTTGCTTCCCTCTTTTTAAAGTAATAAATCCATTTAAAAATGCCTCTAGCATCATCATGTCGCATGTTAATACGTACTCATCTTCGATTACATCATCATCTTCCGCTTCATGTTGTGGACTTCTCTTTACTTTTGTAAGCATATCAAGTACGTCCTCTTTCGTTACTTCCATCCCGCCAAGTTCAAAGATTTCTACCATATCTATATCTCTTATATCTAAAGCGTACCTTACTCTTTTTAATATATCGTTGTTGCTCATTGCCATTGTATTTCCTCCTGAAATGTTGATTATAGTAATGCTTTTAGCATGTATAAATTAATATCGTTAAGTTACTACTTTAACATTTTAGAGGTAGGTTTTGTAGTCTTAGGTGGATTAATGCTTTTGGGGATGATTTTAAAACAGCAAAAAAGTGTGGGATAATCGCGCAAAATTACGGATGGGGATTTACTATTAATTAACACACTTAAAAATGGACTAACCTGATATAGGTTAGTCCATTTCTTTTTATGCAACTCTAATTTAGTGGGCAACTCAAACATGAATGTTACGCAAAATTTAGGTGAAATGTATTGATTGTGTTTACTTAGGTTTTCCTTTTTATTTGTGGTACGGTTCACCGTAACTAATCTAAATGAGGTTATTGTTCATTATTTTCATAATTAAATTTAACAAAAAAGGTAGTGCCTTCCGAGCCTGTTTGAATTTCTATTTTCGCATTATGCCGGGTAGCAATAGCATAACATACGCCTAATCCCAATCCAGTTCCATTATCTTTGGTCGTGTAAAATGGCGTACCCAGTTTCTCTAATACTTCAGGCCTGATACCTTTTCCTTGATCCCGCACTGCAAGCACCACACAATTTTGACATTCCTTGTAGGTGCTAATGGTTAGAATTTTCCCTGTGCTCATCGCTTCTAAGCCATTACGGTATAGGTTTATTAATAATTGCCGTATCTCATTACGATTTAAAAGTAATTCTGGAATGTCATTTGTATCGACTTGAATATATTTATTTTGATTATACGTATCAATCTTTATTAAAGGAATAATATCGTGGATAATTGAATTTAAATCTAACATCTGCAAATCCGATTTCTTTGTATTACCCATTGAGAGAAATTCAGTAATATTAGAATTGGCACGGTCAAGTTCTTCAATCATTAATTTAAAGTACTTATTATGTTTCTCATAGGTGTGCTCTTCTTTTAATAACTGCAAAAACCCTCGTACTGTTGTCATTGGATTTCTGATCTCATGGCTGATACCTGCTGCCATTTGTCCTATTAAATCTATGTTGGATAACCTTTTCAATTCCTGCTCATATTGCTTTTTTTCCGTTATGTTTTTAAAAATACAACAAATACCATCATCATACGGGTATGCAATAACTTCGTGCCAATATTCATCAGAGATAGAAAAAAATTCGAAATGAACTGTAATTCGCTCTGACATTGCACGATGAAATTCCTTATACATAACTGCGTCGACACTACTCGGGAAGACCTCCCATATATTCTTACCTAATACATCTTTTGCTGTTTTTCTTTGTGGAAAATATTGATGCTTATTTACGTACGTGAATTCCCATTTATTATTCAAAGTAAAGAATCCATCCGTAATAATTTCAATCACACTTGTAACTTTTTCATTAGCAGCAGCTAGTTCTCTCGTTCGCTCTTCCACCATGCTTTCAAGTTGATCCATATATAACAAGTTGGAAAACGTAGGTGCTGTGGCATCAACGATAGATTTTGCCAGTTGCATTTGGGAATTATCATAATTGTGAGCTTTTCCCTCTTTGCCAACGACGATTACCCCTAATACTTCTCCCATTGAAACCAATGGAATCATCAGTAGACCCTTACTATCTATATTTTTTGTTTGAATAACCTCTTGGATCTTGGCTTCATAGCTTTTCTCCACCCAATCCGCTTCTGTCCAATAACAATCCTTGCTTAACTTCGTTGTTTTAATCGTTGTTTTGTCTAGCGGGTCTAAAAGGTGGGCAGCCATGTTTTTACTCTCTAAAATCTGTCCTAAGTAAAGAAAACATTTATCAAAACTCTCCTGTATCGAGGAACACATTGATAAATCACGGGTAACATTTAGTAACAGCTGCTTCTCGGAAATAAGGTTTTCCTTTTGTGTTAAATTATTTGCGTTTTGAATTGCGACCGCAGCCATATTTACATAAGCTTCAACACTTTGAATTTCTGAATTTGTTAAATTCATTGGAATTCCATAATCAAATAAAAAAACCAGACCAAATAACTCTTGCCCAAATGAGATAGGTAGAGCTAATAAGGACTTAATTTTGAACGCAGCAACTGGTCTCGGATCCGGCCGATGATCCTTTGATGTATCAGGAATATAAATGGTTTTTTTGGTTTCAATAACTTCTTTTGCCAGTAAGTCTATTTCAGGATCAATTACCTGAGTATCGAGCGTTACGCCATTTATTGTCTCTGGTTTTCCTGCAAACCCTCTAAATGTTCCATCTTCCTGGGGTAAATAGATTCCAACAGCGTCGCACCTAACAATCTCCTCTGATATCGCCATTGTTACACGCTGCAATACTTCACGTAGTTCTAATTTTGTATTTATTATTTTTGTTATATTCGCGAGCCTAGAATATCTCGCCTGATCACTTAACATTCACATGGCCTCCAATTATAGGCATAATAAAATAAACATGATACTATCATTGAAAATCAAGACCAACCTACCATTTTCACTTTTCTCCTGTATTCTTTTCTTACCCTTTTTTACATAGAATACCTCACTTACTTATGATACGGTTCACCTTAATTAAAATGAAACAGTGTAACTTTCAAAAGTTACACTGTTTCACTACCTTCTACCACATTAACACTCGCCTCAAACTTATCAAGCAATGCACGCACTTCATTCGTTGATTTCGTACTCATCAATTGATTTCTTAGTTCAGCAGCTCCTGGGAAGCCTTTTACATAAATTTTGAAGAAGCGGTGAAGCCCTGTGATGGAGCGTGGTAATACTTCTGCATATTGATCTTGAAGATCAAGTTGCAATCTTAGAAGATCAAGGTGTTCTTTACTGCTATGCTCTCTTGGCTCTTTTTCAAAGGCAAATGGATTTTTAAAGATACCTCGTCCGATCATAACGCCATCAATACCGTATTTTTCAGCAAGTTCCATTCCAGTTTGACGGTCAGGAATGTCTCCATTGATTGTTATTAGCGTATTTGGTGCGATACGGTCACGTAATTTTTTAATTTCCGGAATGAGCTCCCAATGCGCATCTACTTGGCTCATTTCTTCTCTTGTACGTAAGTGAATAGAAAGGTTCGCAATATCTTGTTTAAAAATGTGCGTTAACCAATCCTCCCACTCACTTAACTCTTTAAAGCCAAGTCGTGTTTTTACGCTGACAGGTAGTCCGCCCGCTTTTGCTGCTTGAATAAGTTCTGCCGCAACGTCTGGACGTAGAATAAGGCCACTACCTTTTCCTCTTGATGCTACATTCGGTACAGGGCAGCCCATATTAATATCGATACCTTTAAATCCTAGCTCTGCCATACCAATACTCATTTGGCGGAAATATTCAGGATTATCTCCCCAAATATGTGCCACTATCGGCTGTTCATCTTCTGTAAAAATTAAACGGCCACGTACACTTTTCATACCTTCTGGATGACAATAGCTATCCGAGTTTGTAAACTCTGTGAAAAATACATCCGGTCGGCCGGCTTCACTTACTACGTGACGAAAAACAACATCTGTCACATCTTCCATTGGTGCAAGTACGAAAAACGGTCGTGGTAAATCATTCCAAAAATTATCTATCATTTCAAATTCAAATCCTCTCAATATGAATGCAATTTCAAACTCTCAATAAAAAATATAAAGCCAAATAGCAAAAGTACATTTGGACATTTATATTTTGTGAAAATCAGCAATATTCATTTTAACTAAAATCGTTGCTGAATGGTATTTTTATAAACCAAAAAGCAGATGGTATAGATTTTTCTATATCAACTGCTTTTTTATTATACCAACTTAAGCCAAGCCACACACTCTACATGAGTCGTATGCGGGAACATATCAACAGGCTGTACTTCCTGCGTTTTATATCCGCCTTCTTCTAGTACTTTTAAGTCGCGTGCTAATGTTGCTGGGTTACATGATACGTATACGACGCGTTTTGGCTTCATATCGATGATTGTGTTTAGTAATGCTTCGTCACAGCCTTTACGCGGTGGATCTACGACCATTGTGTCGGCGATTACGCCTTCTTTGTACCATTTTGGAATGACTACTTCTGCTTCTCCTACGCCAAATTCAGCGTTTGTCATGTTGTTTAGTGCTGCGTTTCGGTTTGCGTCTTCGATTGCTTCTGGAACAATTTCAACACCGTACACTTTTTTCGCTTTTTGCGCTAGGAATAAGGAGATTGATCCGATTCCGCAATAGGCATCGATTACTGTTTCGTCACCATTTAATTTTGCGTATTCTAACGTTTTATCGTATAGCACTTTCGTTTGTTCTGGGTTTACTTGATAGAATGAACGTGCTGAAATCGCAAATTTAATTTCACCGATAAAGTCATAAATATATTCTGATCCGTACAGTACTGTCGTTTTGTCTCCGAAAATAACGTTTGTACGTTTCGTATTTACGTTTTGAACGATTGATTTTACTTCTGGGAATTTCGCTGCGATTTCTTCAATGATTGCTTCTTTATTTGGCAATTCAGCTGTACGTGTAATAAAGACAAGCATAATTTCCCCTGTTACTTGTCCGTAGCGAGCCATTACGTGGCGAAGTGTTCCTTTGTTACGTTCTTCATTGTAAGCCGAAATACCGTGCTTTTCACAAATACGTTTTACTTCTTGAATTAATGTATCGTTTTCTTCCGCCTGAATTAAGCATGATTCCATATTAATGATGTCATGCGTTCCTTGACGATAGAAACCAGCTACAAGTCCACCTTCACGTTCTCCAATTGGCACTTGTGCTTTATTGCGGTATACCCACGGGTTTTTCATGCCAAGTACAGGATGAACAGGAACATCACTTAATCCACCGATGCGCTGCATAACGTCACGTACTTGTTTTTCTTTCGCTTTTAATTGTCCTTCATATGTTAAGTGCTGAAGTTGACAACCTCCGCACTCGTTGTACACGGGGCATTCTGCATCTTTGCGATATGGACTTTCTTGATGAAGCTTCATTAAACGACCAAACGCGAAGTTTTTCTTCACTTTAATAATTTTAATTTGCGCTTCCTCACCTGGTAATCCGTTTTTTACGAAAATAGGATATCCCTTCACTTTCGCAACACCGGCACCATCATGTGTTAAATCTTCAAACACTACATCTATAAACTCGTTTTTTTCAACTGGTGGCGTCATTTTTATACTCATTTTCCGACCTCTCTTTTTCATAACACTGCGTTACATTTTATCATACTTATATGGTCTATTTCTATTGGAAGAAAAAAAGCTATTGACGATAGTTCTCTAGTAATGTTACGCTACTACTAATTTAATACGGACGATGTTACCTCATATATAGTCGATAATATGGATCGAGAGTTTCTACCCGGCAACCTTAAATTGCTGGACTATGGGGAAAACTAATGAATATTAGCCTATGTATAAAAAAGACTCCTATTGATTAGCTTTCTCTCATAGATGAAAGTGAATCCATAGGAGTCTTTTTTTTATTTTTCAAAAAGGTCAGACATCTTACGTATGACATGAAACTTCCATTACTTTATTTTTAGTAATATAACGAGCGTTTTATGTAAAAACTTTATACGAACTTCTGAAAGGGGCAACTACATGCAATATGTAATGAGCATTATCGGTATTCTTGTCGTTTTAGGTTTATGCTTTGCTTTGTCAAACAATAGAAGTAAAATCAACTTCCGTGCAATTGCTATTATGATTAGTTTCCAAATTTTAATCGGTTGGTTTATGTTTGGCACAAAGATCGGACAGCAAATTATCATCTTCATTAGTAAAGTTTTCAACAAACTAATTAAACTTGGTACGACAGGTGTCGATTTTCTCTTTAATGGAATTCAAAGAGATTTTGTCTTTTTCTTAAACGTATTACTAATTATCGTATTTTTCTCAGCACTACTTTCTATCTTTAGTTATTTAGGTGTTTTACCATTCATCGTTCGTATTGTCGGCGGTGCACTTTCAAAAATTACTGGGTTACCACGCGTTGAATCATTCCACGCAGTAAATTCTGTATTCTTTGGTTCAAGTGAAGCGTTAATCGTTATTAAAAATGATTTACAACATTTTAATAAAAACCGTATGTTTATCATTTGTTGTTCTGCAATGAGCTCAGTTTCTGCCTCTGTAACAGCATCATACGTTATGATGTTAGATGCGAAATATGTATTAGCGGCTCTTCCGCTAAACTTATTCTCAAGCTTAATCGTTTGTTCATTATTAACACCAGTTGATACGAAAAAAGAAGACGAAGTGGTTCAAAAATTTGATAGAAACCTATTCGGAGATAGCCTTATCGGCGCTATGATTAACGGTGCGCTTGATGGTTTAAAAGTAGCTGGTATCGTTGCTGCGTTAATGATTGCCTTCATTGGTGTTATGGAAGTTGTAAACTACGTAATTAGCGCTGCTTCAGGTGCAATGGGATACGCTGTTACTTTACAACAAATCTTCGGTTATATACTTTCTCCATTCGCATTCTTAATGGGTATTCCAACTCAAGATATTATCCCAGCTGGTGGTATTATGGGTACGAAGATTGTATTAAACGAGTTTGTAGCAATCCTTGATTTAAAAGGCGCTGCTGCAACATTATCTCCACGTACAGTTGGAATCGTTACAGTATTCTTAATTAGCTTCGCAAGTATTAGCCAAATTGGTGCGATTGTTGGTACAATCCGTGCCCTTTCTGAAAAACAAGGAAGCATCGTATCTAAATTTGGTTGGAAAATGCTATTTGCATCAACACTTGCTTCTATTTTATCTGCAACAATCGCTGGATTGTTTATTTAATAAAAAATCACCTTCGCTTAGACTGAACTGTACCCCGAATCATGGACACTTAAAAAAAGCCCCATGATTCGGGGTTTTTGTGTATTTTTATCAAAAAACCTCGTTATAATGGAACCAACGATAGAAATGAGGTACGGAGAATGGGTAAAATTATTTTTAACGAAATTCAA
>NZ_JBFTMD010000012.1:0-142942 GCF_056396785.1 Bacillus sp. 05T21
AATATGCCAGGTGCGGTTCCACGTACATCAACTCTTGCATTAACAAACGTAACAGTACCATATGCAGTACAAATTGCTAACAAAGGCTACAAAGAAGCTTGCCTAGGCAACACTGCATTATTAAAAGGTATTAACACATTAGATGGCTATGTAACATTCGAAGCAGTGGCAGAAGCTCACGGTGTAGAGTACAAGGGTGCTAAAGAATTATTAGAAGCAGAAACAGTATCTTGCTAATAGAAGCATTATACAAAACAAAATCGAACAATATATAAAACAACATGATAAGAGCTAAGAGATAATACCTCTTAGCTCTTCTTGGTAAAAGGGGGCATTCATCGTGGCCAACCTATTTAAAAAGAAATCCGTTACGCAATTGTTAGGGGAAAGTAAAAGTAAAACTTTGACGAAAACGCTAGGGGCATTTGACCTAACAATGCTAGGGATTGGTGCGATAATTGGTACAGGAGTTCTAGTATTAACTGGATTAGTAGCAGCAAGAGATGCTGGTCCAGCAGTTATTTTTTCATTTATGATTGCAGCAATTGTTTGTGGATTTGCAGCTTTATGTTATGCAGAGGTTGCATCTGCACTTCCTGTTTCAGGTAGTGTGTACACATATTCATATGCAACAATTGGTGAGTTTGTTGCCCATTTAATGGGATGGACATTGCTATCCGTATATGTCGTAACGACTGCCGCAGTAGCTGGCGGATGGACAGGTTATTTCAATAATTTAGTGAGTGGATTGGGACTTGAAATTCCAAAAGCGTTGTTAACGATTCCATCGCAAGGTGGTATGGTGAACTTACCCGCAGTTATCGTTACGTTGGTGATAACTTGGTTATTATCACGAGGTACAAAAGAAAGTAAGCGTGTGAATAACATAATGGTATTAATTAAAATTGGTATTGTTGTTTTATTCATTGCAGTTGGTGTATTCTACGTGAAACCAGAAAACTGGATACCATTTGCACCGTACGGCTTAAGTGGAGTCTTTGCCGGAGGAGCAGCAGTATTCTTCGCATTCTTAGGATTTGATGCATTAGCAACTTCTGCTGAAGAAGTGAAAAATCCACAACGTGATTTGCCGATTGGTATTATTGCTTCATTAGTCATTTGTACAATCATTTATGTTGTAGTTTGTCTCGTTATGACAGGTATGGTTTCTTATAAGGAATTAGATGTACCTGAAGCGATGGCCTATGTATTAGAAGTTGTAGGACAAGATAAAGTGGCTGGTGTAATCGCTATTGGAGCTGTAATTGGTATTATGGCTGTAATTTTCGCATACATCTACGCTACGACACGTGTATTCTTCGCTATGAGCCGTGACGGTTTATTGCCAAAATCTTTTGCGAAAATTAACAAGAAGACAGAAGCACCAACATTTTCAGTTTGGTTAACAGGAATTGGTAGTGCTTTAATTGCCGGATTTATCGATTTAAAAGAATTGTCGAATTTAGCGAATATTGGAGCGTTATTAACATTTGCGATGGTTGGTGTAACTGTCATCATTCTTCGTAAAACGCACCCGAAATTACAACGTGGATTTATGGTACCACTTGTACCAATCTTACCGATTATTTCAGTTGCAAGCTGTCTATTCTTAATGGTAAATCTACCGTTAAAAACATGGATATACTTCGGTGTTTGGTTAGCAATCGGAGTGGTTGTATACTTTGTTTATTCGAAAAAACATAGTCATTTAAAAGACGATGGAAGTTCGCAAGATAGTTTAGAAAAAGCTAATTAAAGGGATATAAAGTTAGTAAGCCTTGTGCGTCTAGGGAGCGCGCAAGGCTTTTTCTTTTGGGGAAATAAAGGAGACCAATGTTATGTTGTCGAATTTTTATGTCGGAATATAAGAAGGGGTGGAAAGATGGAGACGAAAGTTGTCGTTGGAGCAGAGGGATATAATAATAACCCAGGGTGGTTACATACGAATGAAAAAGAATTACATTTATTAAAAAGAGAAACGTGGATTAATAAATTTCCGTCTAATTCTTTATCAGTAATTTTGGCTGAGCACGTATGGGAGCATTTATCGTATGAAGAAGGTATAGAAGCAGCTAAAGTTTGTTATGAGTTCTTGGAAGATAATGGATATATTCGCTGTGCAGTGCCGGATGCATTTTTCCCAAATGAAGAGTATCAGCGTGGTGTGCAAGTGGGAGGACCTGGCCCGTTAGATCATCCAGCTGCAAGTCATAAAATTGTACATAACTACAAAACGATTATATCTATGTTTGAAGCAGCAGGTTTTCAAGTAAAGCTTTTAGAATACTGTGATGAGAATGGCCAGTTTCATTATAGTGATTGGGAAGAGAACGGTGGATTTATTTATCGATCGAAACGTTTTGATCATAGAAATCAAGATGTTAAATTAGGATTCTCTTCGTTAATTGTGGATGCAGTGAAAGTTAATAAAGTGAAACTTTAATCAGTGGGGGGCTTCATCCCCCACTGATTATTAGCCCTCACCAATCGGGCTTTTACGGGCAATTAATGCGGGATAAATAAGAAGGGATGCACGGTAGTTTTCGTGCATCCTTTTTGTATGAAGAGCATGATAGATGCGGAAAATATTTATATGTTTATTTTGAAATGTGAACGAAATGTTTTAAAAAATGTATGAGAATTCATTGACACATATGAATGGACGCTCATATAATAAAGGTATAAGACATATGAATAGTTGTTCATATGTTCAAATAAAGAGGTGAGCTGTGATGGCTGAAAATAAAGTAGAAACGCAACAGGAAGCATGTTCTCAAACGGTAATTCACGAGGAAATCGTGGATCAAGTAAAACAAACAATTCCGACTGATGAAAGTTTAAGTAAAGTAGCAGAATTATTTAAAGTATTAGGTGACCGTACACGTACGAGAATATTACATGCATTATTTGAAGCTGAAATGTGTGTTTGTGATTTAGCTTATTTATTAGGAATGACGCAATCTTCAATCTCACATCAGCTTCGTGTATTAAAGCAAGCAAAGCTTGTAAAGAACCGTAAAGAAGGAAAGGTAGTTTATTACTCATTAGCTGATCAACACGTAATTCATATCTTCGAGCAAGCGTTTGAACACGTAAACGAGGAAGAATAAAAAAGCGAGGAGGGAGAACGATGGCAGAAGCATTAGTGAAAAAGAAACTTATGCTAGAAGGTTTAGATTGTGCAAATTGTGCAATGAAAATTGAAAAAGGTGTTGGGAATATAGAAGGGGTAACATCTTGTTCCGTAAACTTTGCAACAAAAACGATGCTCTTAGAAACACCGCAAAATAAAGAAAATCAAGTTGTTACGGAAGCGAAGCAACTTGTTACAAAATTAGAGCCGCATATTAAAGTGCAAGAAGAGCAAAAAACAAAATCAGTAAAAGAAGTATTTGTATTAGAAGGCTTAGACTGTGCAAATTGTGCAATGAAGATTGAAAATAAGGTAAAGGAAATGCCAACGGTTTCAGAAGCGACTGTTGATTTCGTATCAAAGAAATTACGAGTAGAAGTTGCAAATAAACGAGAACTTGAATCGACTGTACAAAATATAAAAAATGTTGTTCAAAAGTTAGAGCCTGATGTAAAAGTTGTTCGTGAAGAGGAAAAAGGACACGACCATGGCCATGATCATGGTGATGGAAATGTGAAAAAGATGATAGGACGATTAGTAGTCGGTGGAATTTTGACAGGAATTGCTGCAGTAGCCGGATTACCGCAAATGATAACAATTCTATTATTCGTCCTTGCTTATTTATTAATAGGTGGAGATATCGTTTGGAGAGCGGCAAGAAACATAACTCGCGGCCAAGTGTTCGATGAAAACTTTTTAATGGCAATTGCAACTTTAGGAGCTTTCGCGATTCAACAATATCCAGAAGCGGTAGCAGTTATGCTATTTTACCAAGTAGGGGAACTGTTCCAAAGTATTGCAGTAAATCGTTCTCGAAAATCAATTACGTCATTAATGGATATTCGTCCTGACTATGCGAATGTGAAAGTTGGAAACGAAACGAAACAAGTATCACCAGAAGATGTGCAAATTGGTGAGTATATTATCGTAAAACCAGGTGAAAAAGTACCGTTAGACGGGAAAGTAGTTGAGGGAACATCAATGATGGATACTTCAGCGTTAACAGGTGAGTCTGTACCGAGGGAAGTAGAAGTTGGTAATGACGTATTAAGTGGTTTTGTAAACCAAAATGGTGTATTAATTGTCGAAGTTACAAAAGAGTTCGGTGAATCCACTGTATCGAAAATTTTAGACTTAGTACAAAATGCAAGTAGCAAAAAAGCGCCGACAGAAAACTTTATTACGAAGTTTGCACGTTATTATACTCCTGTTGTAGTTATAACAGCAGCAATAATGGCATTTATTCCACCACTTATTTTAGAGGGTGCTACATTCTCCGATTGGATTTATAGAGCTTTAGTGTTCTTAGTAATCTCTTGTCCATGTGCGCTCGTTGTATCGATTCCTCTTGGATTCTTTGGTGGTATTGGTGGGGCATCTAAAAGTGGTATTTTAGTAAAAGGAAGTAACTATTTAGAAGCATTGAATGATGTGAAATATATCGTTTTTGATAAAACAGGAACATTAACAAAAGGTGTCTTTAAAGTTACGAAGATGGAGCCTAGTGAAGGTATCACAGCTGAAGAGCTATTAGAATATGCAGCATTTGCAGAAGTATATTCAAATCATCCGATTGCACAATCTATTCGAAATGCATATGGAAAATCAATCGATGAAAATGCTATTGAAGACTATAGTGAAATTTCTGGTCATGGTACGGTTGTAAAAGTACAAGGAAAAGAAATTTTCGCAGGTAATGCTAAATTAATGAGCAAAGAAAACATTACATTTAAGCAACCAAATACAGTAGGTACACTAGTTCATGTTGCTGTAGATGGTAAATATGCAGGTTATATTGTTATCTCTGATGAGGTAAAAGAGGATTCAAAACAAGCAATTCAAAAGTTAAAAGAACTAGGTATTAAGAAGACAGTCATGTTAACTGGTGATGCAAAATCAGTCGGGGAAGCTGTTGGTAAAGAATTAGGTTTAGATGAAGTTCATGCCGAATTATTACCACACCAAAAAGTAGAAGAAATCGAAAAAATTGATGCAGCAAAACGCGGTAAAGAAAAGATTGCATTTGTCGGTGATGGTATTAATGATACGCCAGTACTAGCAAGGGCAGACGTTGGTATTGCGATGGGCGGTTTAGGATCAGATGCAGCAATTGAAGCTGCTGACATCGTTATTATGACTGATGAGCCTTCAAAAATTGCGACAGCTGTAAAAATTGCAAAACGTACACGTAGTATTGTCTGGCAAAATATTATATTTGCATTAGGGGTAAAAGGGTTAGTGTTATTACTCGGCGCCTTTGGTATTGCAACAATGTGGGAAGCGGTCTTCTCAGATGTTGGTGTGACGTTACTTGCAGTATTAAATGCAATGCGTGTACTACGAGTAAAAGATTTATAAAAAAGAGGACGCAATTGCGTCCTCTTTTTTATTGGTTATTTTGTTGAAATTGACTCAAGAAAATAACATCAAATATTATTTTGTTTTTAAATAATGTAATATATAAAATTGCAAAAAAACAATATTCTTCTTATTATTTTAATATATTTTTTACAAATATCTATATAGTATTGAAAAATGGAGAAGTGGGGGAGGGGCAAAACCCCACTGATTAAAGCTTCACTTTATTTTTGTATGTTTTTTTCAACTTGTTCTCGAACAGTTTGAATATAATTCATTTTATGATCCCAACATTCTTGGCTTAAATCGACAGGGTACTCTTCTGGGTTTAAAGTTCGCATATACTCTTCCCAAAATAGTGAGAGGCTGCGTTCATTATACTTTTGAATCTCTAATATATTAGGTAATTCATACGCTCTGTTACCGTTAATGAAAATATCTTGATGCAGTTCGCGTGCTTCAAAGCTTGTTACGAATTTACTTATATATGTATGAACTGGATGAAACATTTTTAAACGCTCTTCTTTTCCGGGTTCTTCTGACTCTAAAGCAATATAATCGCCCTCTGCATGATCGTTAACACGGTTAATAATACGATAAATTCGTTTAAGTCCTGGGGTTGTAATTTTTTCAGGATTAGATGAAATCTTAATCGTATCATTTAATTTTCCGTCAGTATCTTCAATAGCGACTAGTTTATAAACGGCCCCTAATGCTGGCTGCTCAAAGGATGTAATCAGCTTTGTACCAACACCCCATACATCAATTTTTGCCCCTTGAGATTTCAAGTGCATAATCGTATATTCATCTAAATCGCTAGAAGCGATAATTTTTGTGTTTGTAAATCCAGCTGCATCAAGTTGTTTTCTGGCCTCCTTTGATAAATATGCCATATCACCACTATCAAGGCGAATGCCATAAAAATCGATACGATCCCCGAACTCTTTTGCAACACGAATCGCATTTGGAACACCAGATTTTAATGTGTCGTATGTATCGACAAGAAATACACATTTTTTATGTGTTTCAGCATATTTTTTAAATGCAACATATTCATCGCGATATGCTTGAACGAAAGAATGGGCATGTGTGCCAGCTACAGGGATGCCAAAGCGTTTCCCTGCGCGAACGTTACTTGTAGATGAAAACCCACCAATAAAGGCAGCTCGTGTTCCCCAAAGGGCAGCATCAAACTCATGAGCGCGTCTTGTACCGAACTCTAAAAGCTCATCATTATTTGCAGCGTGCTTCATACGTGCAGCTTTTGTAGCAATTAATGTTTGGTAATTTACAATATTTAAGAGGGCAGTTTCAATTATTTGTGCCTCGCCAAGCGGTGCATCAACACGTAATAATGGTTCGTTATTAAAAACAACTTCGCCTTCTTGCATACTACGAATCGTGCCAGTAAATTTCATGTTTTGTAAATAATGAAGGAAGTCTTCTTCAAATTGCAGCTCTGCTAAATAAGCGATGTCACTTTCGGTAAAGCTGAAATTTTCTATGTACTCTACAATTTTTTCAAGACCAGCAAAAACAGCATAGCCGTTTTCGAATGGAAGCTTTCGAAAGTATAGATCAAAAACAGAACGGCGAGTATGAATACCATCTTTCCAATATGTATAAGCCATGTTGATTTGATATAAATCTGTATGTAAGGCGTAACTATCGTCTTTATAATGATTCATTGTGAAAACACCTCCGCAATTTGGTTATAGTATACCAATTTTCCCCCTTTCGTAGCAAAGAAGTAATAGGGGATTGAAGTCAAGGGAGAAAAAAATGAAATAATGCATATTTTTTAGAAAATTTACATTTATCAATTTATATTTCTCAAGATTTTATGTATTATTAGAGTAATGGGGGTAATGAGAATGGAGGAGGACAATGCAACAAACATTAGAAAAAATAGGCAAGCAAGTTTTTTATAAACGGCTACAGCAAAAAATGACACAAGAAGAATTATGTCAGGGCATTTGTTCTGTCTCATACTTAAGTAAGATCGAAAATGGAAAGATTGAAGCATCAGAAGAAATTCTACAATTGCTCTGTACAAGACTAGAAATTGCTGTGACGGATTTGAGAGATGTAGAAGAAGATGTGAAGGTGAAGTTGGACGAGTGGTTGAATGCATTAGTTCATTTGGACAAGCAACAAGTAGAGCGCATATACGAAGAGTTGCAAGGTGAAATGAAGCATGTGTTGGATTTTGAAATTATAAATTATTATAAACTGCTGTATACACGTTATTTAATTATGAAAAGGGATATATCTGCAATTGAAGAAGAATTAGAGAGATTAAAGAAAGTCTACAAAAAGTATTCTCCATTTCAGAAGTTATTATATACGTACAGTAGAGGGTTATTGTGCTGTTTGCAGTATAGATGGAAGGATGGACTAGACCACTTATTAAAAACAGAAGTAATGGCCAAGGAACAAGGGTATCATGAAACGGGTATGTACTATAATATAGCGCTTGCATATACTCATTTAGATATTCATCACCTTGCAATTCATTTTGTGAATATAGCATTAGAAGGATTTCGTAGTGAATATAAGTTTAGAAATATAATTAATTGCCAGATACTTATTGCAGTAAGTTACACAGAAAAAGGTCAGTATGAAGAGGCCTTAAGAATGTATGAGAGTATATTGAGGGAGGCCACATCTTTTGCGGATAAGGATGTACTTTTAGCTATTACTTTAAGCAATATGGGAAGTATATATTATAAAAAAAGCAAATATCAGCAGGCGAAGAAATATTATTTGGATAGTCTGCAACTTCAAAAACAAGTAGATTTAAACTATCTAGATACAATATATGAACTGGCATTAGTATGCATTAAATTAGAAGAATTAGAAGAGGCAAAGGAATGGATTGATAAGGGAATTGTTGCAGCAAAACAAGAAGAGAGATTTAATGCAAAGTTATATTTGCTTTTAATTCTTAGATATAAACATTTTGAAGAAGCAAAAGATTATAAAGTATTTTTGGAAAATGAGGCTATTCCTTTGTATAAATCTGCGGGAAATAAAATAGAATTAAAGAAAGTATACGTTGAACTCGCAGAACATTTCGCTAGTTTATCGAGATTTGAGGAAAGTAATCGATATTATAGGTTAGTTATTGATTTGATGAATGATAATAAGGAGGAGTGAAAATGAAAAAGATGGTATTTGGAGTATTGGCGTTTATAGTAACTCTTACAGTTGCTGGAGGAATACATCAGTATAGTAGTAAACCTGATATCGTTGGTCAACAAGCTAAAACGGTTCAACAAATTAATTCATAACCAAAAAAACCCCTTTCCAAACGGAAAGGGGTTTCTCAATATTTGCTCCCGAAAATTCTACAAAACTTGAGAAAACAATTAATTGAATTTTTAGTATATTAATAGTGAAAACATAATGCTAATATGAAACTACTCTTTTCAAAAATTTTTTATTAGGGGGAAGGTTATATGAAAAGAAAGAGTTTAGCGTTAGTGTTAGCGACAGGAATGGCAGTTACTACGTTCGGAGGGACAGGCTCTGCATTTGCGGATTCTAAAAATGTACTCTCTACTAAGAAGTACAATGAGACGGTACAGTCACCTGAGTTTATTTCTGGTGATCTAACTGGAGCGACTGGTAAGAAAGCGGAATCTGTTGTGTTTGATTACTTAAACGCGGCAAAAGGTGATTATAAGCTAGGGGAAAAGAGTGCGCAAGATTCTTTCAAAGTAAAACAAGTGAAAAAAGATGCTGTAACTGATTCAACGGTAGTACGTATGCAACAAGTTTACGAGGGAGTACCTGTATGGGGGTCTACTCAAGTAGCTCACGTAAGTAAAGATGGTTCTTTAAAGGTATTGTCTGGAACAGTTGCGCCTGATTTAGACAAAAAGGAAAAGTTAAAAAACAAAAATAAGATTGAAGGCGCAAAAGCAATTGAAATCGCGCAGCAAGATTTAGGAGTAACACCTAAATATGAGGTAGAACCAAAAGCGGACTTATATGTATATCAAAATGGTGAAGAAACAACATATGCATACGTTGTAAATCTAAACTTTTTAGATCCAAGCCCAGGAAATTACTACTATTTCATTGAGGCGGAAAGCGGTAAAGTATTAAATAAGTTTAATACAATTGATCATGTAACAAATGATGATAAGTCTCCTGTTAAACAAGATGCTCCTAAACAGGATGCGAAAGCGGTTATAAAGCCTGTAACAGGAACGAATAAAGTAGGAACTGGTAAAGGTGTATTAGGAGATACGAAATCGCTTAATACAACGTTATCTGGATCATCTTACTACTTGCAAGATAATACGCGCGGAGCAACAATTTTCACATATGATGCGAAAAATCGCTCAACATTACCAGGAACATTATGGGCAGATGCAGATAATGTTTTCAATGCAGCGTATGATGCAGCGGCAGTTGATGCTCATTACTATGCAGGTAAAACATATGATTATTATAAAGATACATTTAACAGAAACTCTATTAATGATGCAGGAGCACCATTAAAATCAACTGTTCATTACGGAAGTAAGTATAATAATGCATTCTGGAACGGTTCGCAAATGGTATACGGAGATGGTGATGGTGTAACATTCACTTCATTATCTGGTGGTATTGACGTAATTGGTCACGAATTAACGCATGCGGTTACGGAAAATAGCTCGAATTTAATTTATCAAAATGAATCAGGAGCATTAAATGAAGCAATTTCTGATATTTTTGGTACGTTAGTAGAATTCTATGATAACCGTGACCCAGATTGGGAGATTGGTGAAGATATTTATACACCTGGTAAAGCGGGAGATGCACTGCGTTCTATGAGTGATCCAACGAAATATGGTGATCCAGACCATTATTCTAAGCGTTACACTGGTTCAAGTGATAACGGTGGAGTTCATACAAACAGTGGTATTATTAACAAACAAGCTTATTTATTAGCAAATGGTGGTACGCATTACGGTGTAACTGTAACTGGTATCGGTAAAGATAAATTAGGTGCAATTTACTACCGTGCGAATACACAGTATTACACGCAATCTACTACATTTAGTCAAGCTCGCGCTGGTTTAGTACAAGCTGCAGCTGATTTATATGGTGCTAGCTCTGCGGAAGTAACAGCAGTTAAGCAATCATTTAGTGCTGTTGGTGTAAACTAAGGCTTTAAGGGATAGTTATTAATAAAATACTTCAAAAATAAAGAAGGAGCCTATGCTCCTTCTTTATTTTTTTCTCCATTTTTTCCACAAATAAAATAATCCAACACAACCTGCGATTGTAATAATCCATTTCGCTTCATTTGTTCCGTTTATGACATGATATGCAGAATATACTTCAATCAATAAGGCCGGTATTTTCCCTATTGTGCTAGCAATACTGAAAGAGAGTAATGACATTTTGCCTAGAGCTGCAAATAAAGTAACGATACTGGACGGAATGAAAGGAATAAAACGAAAAGATAGGACGAGTAGAAATGCCTCTCTGCCTTCTACGTAAAGAAGGCGTTCTACCTTTGGATACTTATTTACTTTATCGTGAGTGAACCTTTGAAGGCCTATACGATAAATATAAAACGAGATAATAGCCCCCAATGCCTCACCTGCGATCGAAATGATTGTACCATTTGTTACACCGAAGAGTTGTATATTAATAGCGGTCAAAAAAATACTAGGGATAAAACCTAAAAGACTGATGATGATGTTGATTAATATACTAAGTGGAATTGCGATTGAATAATAGTCTGTTAAGAAGTTTTGAATTGTTTCAGCCATTTTATAAAATCCTTTATCTTTTTTTGCATTACACCATATTTACATTGTATAGGCAAGTGCAAATTTACATAATGTAGAAAACAGTTGATAGAAAGGGATTTTTATACCTTATATAGGTATTGGGTATATGAAATCTGGGGTATATTTAGTTTGTTTAAAAAACACTCCATAAATACTGTGTTTAAAGGGTTTATGGAGTGTTTCGATTGGTGTTTTCATCTGGGAAATAATTATAAAAACATGGGGGTATATTTTAAAAAGGGCGAAAAACAGTGATTTGATGAAAGGGGGGTGGAAAATATAGCAAAATGAATGAGGATTTTAAAACTGTATACATTTTTTCTTTGTGAAATTGACTTTTAGTGGAGTTACGATAATAATCATGGAAGAGGTGATACGATGAAACGATTAAGTAGTCTTTTCTTGAGTAGTTTATTGGCACTAATGCTGATTTTAAGTGGATGTGCAGGAAAAGAACAAAAAACAGAAAAACCAAAAGAGGATCATTCTACATCAGTAGAAAAAATTAGTGATAATATTTTAGATGAAATGGAAGGGCCACCTAAAAATGGTCATACGATTGAAAGGCATGTAGGCAAATCAGAAGAGGATTTGAAGAATCGTTTGAAGACAGATAAAGTTTCAGCGGCAAGTACATACTATGATAAGGAAACAGCGACAAAGGCTGTGAAAGATAGTTTAAAACAACATGATAAAGAAATTCAGGATTGGTTGAAAAACTCTAAAGAGGCTCGTCTTGTATTGAATACAACTCATTCATTCCCAGTTGGAAAAACAGTAATAAAGAAAAATATGATTGTAAAAGACAAACTAGTAAAGACTGTTACTGTTTTAGCGAGAGATAAATCAGGAAATCTAGGATTTAAGATTATTACTTCTTATCCATCAGATAAATAAAGGGGGGAGTATATATGTATCCAACATTACAATACTTTCTTAAATCGTACTGTACGTTAAGTATTCATGAGGATGAAATAGTAAGCTTGATGGAAGAGTTTATAGAGCAAGAGGACGAAGAGATTGTTTTGAAATTACGCGATGAATTAGTAAATATGAAGAAAAAGAACGCGTGGGAAGAAGCGTGCGTATTAGCTGCGAAGCAAGGCAATCGTGTGTGGTCTTTAGAAGAAACGAAAGATCATCTTGAAACTTTTTTACTATTACTGCAAAAGAAAAAGGCGTGAGTAGATCACGCCTTTTTCTTTTTGCTTTTTGAAATTTGTCCGTTTAATAGTATCTTATTGTTTTGGGGCACTTTTATATACGCTTTTTGAAATTTGTCCATTTGATAGTACTTCACCGTTTTGTGTTACTTTTTTATACGTAACAGCTGTTATTTTATCACCAGTATTACTAATTACTTGAGAAGAAACTTCAACATTTTTACCAGTATTTGTACCGAAAATGCGTGTAGTAATACTGCCGCCATTTGAAAATGCTTGAATGTAAATATGCTTACCTGTATTGTTTTTAAATTGTAAATCCGGACCATAATCTGCCACTGCTGCATCTTGCCCAAGTGGTAAATAATTTACGGGCATAGAATGATTGCTTCGAGAAACAATTCCTAAATCTGCCCTTAAAGCTGCGCTGTATAAAGTACTACTTACTTGGCAAACGCCTCCGCCTGCACTTTGTATAACTTTACCTTGTGAATATACTGCTGCGGATTTATAACCATGTGCAGCATCAGTTACGCCAACACGGCCATTAAAACTAAACGTTTCATCAGGTGCTACAATAACTCCACTTAAAGTATTAGCTGACTTATTTACGTTATAGGACTGATTTCCATTACGGCCAGCCATTGGGGTAGAGTATTCAGCAATCACTTCTTTAATCCCCATTTGTTGTATATCTTCTGTAGAACGTTCAGGTTTTATTAGTGTAACTGGTAATACAACATCGGGTGTGCCAGAAGTAATAGCTGCGCTTGTTAAATCGGTTAATTTTCCTTTATCAATTTTTTCCCCATTTTGACTTTGGCTAATATTTACTGTAGAGCCTTCAACACTTAATTCGGCGTTGACAGGATTTTTTAATGTTTCATTATATTTATCCTTTATAAAGGTTTCATAAGTTGTTGTATTTAATTGTGGTGTTAATTTATAGTCACGTTTTACTTCACCGTTTTCAGCTTGCTTACGCATGTTGTAACGATTCATTACGTTCCCTTCTTGTTCTTTAAAGATATTGTCGACAATATCCTTCTCTTTATAATCTACTCCTAAATCTTTCCACGTGTAATTTTGCTTATCATTTTGGAATACGTAGTTAAGAGGTTTTTGATTTAATTCATTCACCTTTTGATTAACAAGGGCTTGAATATCTGCTTTATTTTTTCCATCAAGAGAAATACCTTCAAATGTAGTGTTTGGTAGTGCAGTTGTATTTAGTTGATTATTTAATTTGGATACATATTGATATCCACCAACACCACCAACGCAAAGTAATATGCCACCAGCGATAGCGGAACCGATCAGGATTTTGCTTAGCTTCATTTATTTCCCCCCAGAAAAATTTGTATAAATATATGTATTACATTTTTTGTATAAAAATGATGAAAATAACATTATGTACGTCCTAGTATACTATTATTTTCACTACGTGTGTAATGTTTTCATAAAAAATGTTACACTGCTGTAATAATTGTCTCTTTTTGTCACAATATGAATGAGAAATATGTTGAAAATTATAATAAAAAGGCTGCTTAGAAAAATCTAGCAGCCTTTTTATTATAATTTTTTATGCTCATTTTTATTCGTAACACCGAGATGTTCTTGAAGTGTTGTCGATATATCATTAACACTCTTTTCGTTTGGAACGTAATAATAAATACCACCTATATATTTATCAGTACCTTCCACTTGCAATTTATCCATTTTTAAATTTGAATCCATTGAATTTTTTGCAATAGTCATCATATCATCAAAAGTTAAATTTGTTTTTAAGTCTGTATCGACAGCATCTAATAGGCTTCCGATTTTATTAATGGAATTGAGAGATAGTGCTTTCTCAGCAATAGCTTCTAAAACAAGTTGTTGTCGTTGACCGCGCATATAATCACTGTCAATATGGCGAGTTCTAGCTAGTGCAAGTGCTTCTTCTCCATTTAAATGTTGACGTCCTTTTTTGAGGTGAATTGCATCTGCTTCGTCGCTACTATTTTGTTCTGTGAACTCAACGGGAACGTCGACAGTTATACCACCTAGAGAATCAACGATCTTGATAAAGGATTTGAAATTAAATTTTACATAGTAATCAACTGGGACATCTAAAAAGTTTTCTACTGTATCAATTGTGCTGTCTACACCACCAAATACGTGTGCGTGTGTGATTTTATCATATTTATCACGTGATTTAATGTAGACGCGTGAGTCACGTGGAATGCTGACAAGTTTAACTGATTTATCATTTTTATTAATTGTTGCAAGTAATAATGCATCCGTACGAGTTGCTTTTCCGTAACCTTTTTCCCTGATATCACTTTCATCAACACCCATAATAAGGACAGAAATGTTGTCAGTCATAGGTTTAACAGCTTTTTCACGTTTGCTGGATTTATCTCCCCGGCCGAGTTCAGAATAGGCATTGCTTAAGACAGATTTTGCTTTACTGTATATATGGAAGGAATAGCCTCCTGCTCCCATTGCTACAATAAGTAATGGAATGAGAATGAACCAAAGTAGGCGTTTTTTCTTTAATTGTTTTTTTGTGGTTCGATTATTTTTGTTAACGTCGGATTTCATCATTTGTTCTCCTTTAAAACTATCAAAGTGTATATATCTAGAAGCGTATTAAAACACATAAAAAATATTTTACGCTAAATAAAATGGATTGTACATGTATAAAAAATAGATGTCTCGATTATTTATGAGACATCTATTCGTTATTGTATACAAAAGATAAGGATAAGAAAATGATAAAATTTTACCTAATTACAACATAATACTTACAATAATTGCAGATAGAATACTAACGAGAGTAGCTCCGTATAGTAATTTTAAGCCGAACCGGGCAACAACATTTCCTTGTTCTTCGTTTAACCCTTTTACAGCACCGGAAATAATTCCAATGGAAGAAAAGTTGGCAAAAGAAACGAGGAAGACAGAAATAATACCAACTGTACGGATAGAGAGAGTGCTGGAAATTTTACTAAGATCCATCATTGCTACAAATTCATTTGTTACAAGCTTTGTTGCCATAATGCTACCAGCTGTGACAATCTCAGAACTTGGTACGCCGATAAGAAATGCAATAGGGGCGAATACATAGCCTATTAGTTGTTGGAAAGTAATGCCGAATATAATGAGGAATAGGTCATTAATACAACTCATTAATGCGACGAATCCAATGAGCATAGCGCCGACGACAATTGCTACGCGAAAACCATCAAGGATGTATTCTCCGAGCATTTCAAAAAAACTTTGCTTTTCACCTTTTATTTCTAAAATATCTTCGTCGTCGTTAACGTCGTAAGGATTAATAATGAGTACGATAATAAAACCGCTAAATAAGTTCAGAACGAGTGCGGTTACTACATATTTTGGTTCGATCATCGTCATATAGGCACCAACAATGGACATAGATACGGTAGACATTGCAGAGGCGCAAAGTGTATAAAGTCGATGTTTTGGGATTTGAGCTAATTGTTTTTTTACCGTAATAAAAACTTCTGATTGGCCGACAATAGCGGAAGCGATGGCATTGTAAGATTCTAATTTCCCAAGACCATTTATTTTGCTAAGAAAGAAACCAATCCAATGAATAAATAATGGTAGTATTTTGAAATGTTGTAATATACCAATTAAGACGGAAATAAACACAATCGGTAATAATACATTAAGGAAAAATGGCATTTCACCTTTGTTTGCAAGACCTCCAAATACAAAATTTATACCAGATGCAGCATAGTCGAGTAACTTTGTAAACAGGTTGGAAATTATCGTAATAAGGATGAGGCCAATTTCTGTATTTAATAATAAATAGGTTAAAATTAACTGTATAATAAGCATGATGAAAATTGGCTTGAATTTAATATGTTTTTTATTGTTACTAGCGATGTAGGCAAGGAGAAAAACAACGATAAGTCCAACGAAAAAAGTGATAAATTTCATAATAAGCCCCCTAAAAGAGATATTCTGATATATATGTTTTTCATTTAAAGTGAGAATATGCATGTTTGGTAAAGAGAGGAATAGAGGAATCATGAATATATGTAGAGTACATCACGTTGCAATTATTTGTTCAAATTATGAAGTGTCAAAGGATTTTTATACACGAATATTAGGTTTCAAAGTGAAGAATGAAGTATATAGAAAGGAACGAAATTCGTATAAGTTAGATTTATGTGTAGGAGGAGAGTATCAAATCGAATTATTTTCATTTCCAAGTCCGCCTGACCGCGCAAGCTTTCCAGAGGCTGCTGGACTTAGACATTTAGCTTTTGCGGTTACTGATATAGAATATGCTGTTAAACATTTAAACCAATGCGATGTTGAGACGGAATTGATACGTGTTGATGAGATAACGGGAAAAAAATTCGTCTTTTTCCAAGATCCTGACGGTTTGCCATTAGAATTGTATGAGGGCTAAAAATTGGTGAATTTTATATAGGGTTGCTTTCAAGTAAATGAAGAAACTAAAGTGAAACTTCTTTATTTAAAGGAGGTGTAACTTTAGCTAAGAAAAGCTAAAGGACATATGTGGATATTTTAAAATTATTGATGGTAGCTGTTCTTATTGCGCTAACAGGTTTCTTTGTAGCTGTAGAGTTTGCGATCATAAAGGTGCGTAGCAGTCGTATCGATCAACTCGTTAGTGAAAAAAGACGAGGCGCATTGGCAGCTAAAAAAGTAACTTCAAATTTAGATGAGTATTTATCGGCATGTCAGTTAGGAATTACGATTACTGCTTTAGGGCTCGGGTGGTTAGGAGAACCGACGATTAAACATTTACTCGAACCGCTGTTTTTAAAATTGGATTTATCTCCTGCAATTACAAGTACAGTTTCATTTATTATTGCATTTGCAGTTATTACGTTTTTACATGTTGTAATTGGTGAACTCGCTCCAAAGACTTTTGCAATCCAAAAAGCAGAGCAAGTTAGCTTATTATTATCAAAGCCCCTTATTTATTTTTACCGAGTTATGTATCCATTTATTTGGGCTTTAAATGGCTCTGCACGATTTGTGACAGGCTTATTTGGTTTACATCCTGCTTCTGAACATGAAGTTGCGCATTCTGAGGAGGAACTAAGATTAATCTTGTCTGAGAGTTATGAGAGTGGCGAGATTAATCAAACTGAATTTAAATATGTGAATAACATCTTTGAATTTGATAACAGGGTAGCAAAGGAAATTATGGTACCTCGTACTGAAGTTGTTGGCTTATATGAAGATGAGCCGTTTGAGACACATATTAAAGTAATCGCACAAGAAAAATATACGAGATATCCAGTATTTGGTGAAGATAAAGATGAAATTATTGGGATGGTTAATGTAAAGGACTTATTTATTCGTTATATGGATGGTAATCGAGATGAAGAGTGTTCGATTACACCATATACACGTCCAGTTATTGAAGTGTTAGAAAATATCCCAATCCATGATTTACTATTGCAAATGCAGAGAAGGCACATTCCATTAGCTGTATTATATGATGAATATGGTGGCACAGCAGGGATTGTTACATTGGAAGATATTTTAGAAGAAATTGTTGGAGAAATCCGAGATGAATACGATGAAGATGAACACCCGCCTATAGAACATATAAGTGAAGTGTGTAAAATTGTAGAGGGGAAAGTGCTTATTAGCGAAGTAAATGATTTATTTGGCATACATTTGGTCGCTGATGATGTTGATACAATTGGTGGTTGGATTATGGTACAAAAGCAAATCGTTGCTGAAGGAGATATTATTGAAAAACACGGCTTTTCTTTTAAAGTTCTTGAAAAGGATATGCATCAAATTAAGCGAGTTGAAATAAAGAAAGTAGAAGAATGAATGGATTTTCTATTATATAAACTTTAATAAAAAGTATATATAGAAAAATAAATGTTTGCGCTTTCAAAAAAGGTGCTATATAGTGAAAGTGGATACTGAAGAATTCATTTAATGATACTCGTATTTTATAGGGCGAATTCTTTAGATAAGGATTTAGAATGAAAAGTATAGGTGATGAAAAATGATAGCAACGAAGGATATACGTATAGAAAAAGATTTTTTAGGTGAAAAGGAAGTACCGAGTGTAGCTTATTATGGTGTACAAACATTACGTGCCGTAGAAAACTTTCCTATTACAGGATACCGCATTCATCCGTCACTCATTACGGCAATGGCAATTGTAAAAAAAGCGGCAGCGCTTGCGAATATAGATACAGGTTACTTAGCTAAAGATATCGGACAAGAAATTGCAGAAGCGGCACAAGAGATTGTTGATGGAAAGTTCCATGATCAATTTATCGTAGACCCGATTCAAGGCGGAGCAGGGACTTCAATTAATATGAATACTAATGAAGTAATTGCTAATAGAGCGCTAGAACGTATGGGATACGAAAAAGGTGAATATGCGAAAATTAGCCCAAACACTCATGTGAACATGGCCCAATCAACAAATGATGCGTTCCCAACTGGGATTCATATAGCAACTCTTATGATGCTGGAAGAACTTCTTGTTACAATGGAAGAACTTCACTCTGCTTTTCATGATAAAGCAAAAGAGTTTGATCACGTTATTAAAATGGGGCGTACGCATTTGCAAGATGCAGTTCCAATTCGCCTTGGACAAGAATTTGAAGCATATAGCAGAGTGCTAGAGCGTGATATAAAAAGAATTAAACAGTCTCGTCAGCATTTATACGAAGTTAATATGGGTGCGACAGCTGTCGGTACGGGATTAAATGCAAACCCTACTTATATAGAACAAGTTGTGAAGCATTTACGAACTTTTAGTGGTTTCCCTCTTGTTGGTGCAGAGCACTTAGTTGATGCGACGCAAAACACAGATGCATATACAGAAGTATCTGCAGCACTAAAAGTATGTATGATGAATATGTCTAAAATTGCAAATGACCTTCGTATTATGGCGTCTGGTCCACGTGTTGGGTTGGCGGAAATTCAATTACCAGCTCGTCAACCAGGTTCATCTATTATGCCGGGTAAAGTAAATCCAGTTATGGCAGAAGTAATTAACCAAGTTGCTTTCCAAGTAATTGGAAATGACCATACAATTTGCTTAGCGTCAGAAGCTGGACAATTAGAGTTAAATGTAATGGAGCCGGTATTAGTATTTAATTTAATTCAATCCATCAGTATTATGAATAACGGTTTCCGTGTATTCCGTGAATACTGTATAAAGGGAATTACAGCGAATGAAGAGTTGCTTAAGCAATATGTTGAAAAAAGTGTTGGAGTTATTACAGCAGTGAATCCTCATATTGGTTATGAAGCAGCTTCTCGCATTGCACGTGAAGCAATTGCGACAGGAAAATCTGTTAGGGAGCTATGTTTAGAACATGGTGTACTTACAGCAGAAGAGCTTGATATTATTTTGGATCCATACGAAATGACGCATCCTGAAATTGCTGGTGCTTCTTTATTAAAGGATAAAGTGAAACTTTAATCAGTGGGGGGGAATCCCCCACTGATTATTAGTTGAACCAATCGGGCTTTTACGGGCAGTTGATCTCCCACCTAACTCCCTCGCATTCGCCGAATTTTGGGGTGGGAGTTTTACTGCCCGTTAGTGCGGGATAAAAAAATGTAATGTAAAAAGCACCGATCCATTTGGATCGGTGCTTTTTTTAGAAGATATTAAATACAGAGTTAAGTTGAAGTAAGCTAATAATAGCTAAGAAGATTAAACTATATTTCATTACTATTTTAAATAGAGCAGATTCTTGACCAACTAGTCCAACTGCTGCACAAGCAACTGCTACAGATTGTGGTGAAACCATTTTTGCGATTGTACCACCAACTACGTTTAATGAAACGAGAGTAGATGGTACGATGTTTAACTGATCGGCAGTTACTGCTTGAAGTGGTGCGAATAATGAACCACTTGATACGACTGAACCTGTAATGAATACGCCAATCCATCCTAAGATTGGAGAAAGAACTGGGAATGCATTTCCTGTAGAAGAGAATGCAAGTCCAAGTGTAGATGACATACCAGAGTAGTTTTCTACGTAAGCTAAAGCGATAACGCTACAAATTGTATATACTGGAACTTTTAGTTCTTTTATTGTTTCGATCATTAATTCTTTAATCATTTTGCCGTTTACACGGTAGACGATAAGTGAAACGATGATTGCTAATACAATCGCAGTAGTTGTAGAAGAGAATACATCTAGTTTGAAAATCGCTGCGAAAGGTGTATCAGCCTTTGTAATTGGTGCAGTTTTCATAACCGCATTATGAAGACCAGGGAATTGAATGTTAAATACTAAGTTTGCCAATGGACCATCCGGAGCAAATAAAGCTTTAATTGGTTTTAAATTAAAGATTGTTACAAATGCAGTTAAGAATACGAATGGGGACCAAGCATATAAAATTTGATTGAATGTATGAGATTCTTTTTCTTCTTGTTTTTCTTCTTTAGCAGAAGATTTTGGTTGCCAAACACGTAAGAATAATGTAAGAGCGACCATACTTACGACTGCTGCGAAAATATTAGTAAGTTCAGCGCCTAAGAAGTAAGTCACAAGGAACTGAGTAATTGCGAAAGAAACACCACTTACAAGAATACCTTGCCAAGTTTCTTTAATGCCTTTAAATCCATCTACCATTGAAACAAGTAAGAACGGTAAAACAATGCTAATGAATGGCAAAATGTAAACAGCTTGACGACCGACAGTTAATGCATCTAGCCCAGTTAATTGTGCAGGTACTGTAACTGGAATACCCATAGCACCCATAGCACCACCAGCGATATTAGCTACTAAGCAAATACCTGCTGCTTTTAATGGATTAAAGCCCATACCTACAAGTAATGCAGCTGTAATAGCAACTGGAACACCGAAACCAGCTGCGCCTTCTAAGAAAGCACCGAAAGAATAAGCGATTAATAATACTTGTAAACGCTGATCATTTGTAATACTTGAAATGCTATCACGAATGACATTGAATTGTTCTGTTTTAACAGTTAATTTGTAAAGGAAGATAGCTGCGATAACGATAGTACAAATTGGATAAAATCCAGATAAAACACCGAATCCGGCAGATGCTACAGCTACAGTTGCGGGCATTTTATAAATAAATATAGCAAGAATAATAGCGACGATCACACTATAAAGCCCAGCCATGTAACCTTTCATTTTGAATCCCACTAAACAAATAATGAAGCAAAAAATTGGGAGTGCTGCGATTAGTGCAGATAACCAAATATTGTTTAATGGGTCATAAATTTGTGTCCAAGTACTCATAATAATGACAACTCCTATCTATTATATGTGAAGAAATTCACATTATTTGTGAAACTATTCACAATCAACTTACATGCTTAGTATATTCTCCTTCAACACTATTGTCAACGTGAAAAAGTATAATTATTCCATAATAGTATTAAAAGTAACATTTTGTTCATAAAGTAGACAAAAAGCGAAATCAAATTGATTTGATTTCGCTTCTATAAATTATTTACATATTCTTTCATTTTTTCATATGTCATTGGTCCTACATGCTTATATTGAATGACACCGTTTGTATCGATGACAAAAGATGTTGGAATGCTGATGATTTGATATGCGGCACTTGCCTGGCCTTTCTGATCTAATAGGACGGGGAAGGTATATTTGTTTTCTTCAAGAAATTGTTTTACATTATTCGGGTCTTTTTCAGTAGCTGTCGCATTTATAGCGACAATTTCAATCCCCATATCTTTAGTATCGTGATAAAACTTTTCCATATCAGGCATTTCTATTTTGCATGGACCACACCAGCTTGCCCAAAAATTCAATATTACTTTTTTTCCTTTATAGTCTGTAAGGCGAACTTCTTGACCAGTGGTTGTTTCCAGAAGGAAATCGAGTGCAGCATTGCCAACTTCAGTTCCAATGGGGATGTTTGATTTTGAAGCTATATCTTCTTTTTTGTCTAATAGGAAGTGATTGATAATAGTCCAGCCAACCGCAATGCTAATTAACGCAAAAATAAACCATTTTTTAATATTACATCATCCTCCTTACTTAAATTTCCTTTTTATCGTAACAAAGTGGTTAAATATGGTCAAATTACTTTACGATAGGTTATCAATTATGGACGATATTTTACAATATCATTACTGTACATTTCAGTAAGGTGAAAATATAACAAAAAGCCTGATAAAACAACGTTTGTAAGCAAAGTATTGCTAGCCCTTTGTTTTGCTTTTTTATTGTATCATATAGTATAATATTCAAAATCAGGTGGGATTTTTTCTTGAACTGTGTGCTGATAAAAGTCGGAAAATTTTCTCAGCATTATAGGTTGATAAAGTTATGTCGTAACAGGAAATATAAGAACAGATATATAAATAAATAAAGAGAAAATAAAAAATGAAAATGAGGGGAATTTTATGAACCAAAACCAATTTGACTGTCGTATTTCAGAAGAAGACGTACAGATGTTAAGAGCATTAGCTCATCCATTGCGTCTACGTTTAGTAATGGAACTGATGCAGCGTGGAACATGTAATGTAACACAATTACAAGAGGTATTAGAAATTCCGCAATCAACTGTTTCGCAGCATTTAACGAAATTAAAACAAAATAAAGTAGTACGCTTTGAGAGACGTGGGTTAGAAGTGTACTATCAAATTCATAACGATAAAGTAAGTGAAGTAGTAAAAACATTATTTTCTTAATTTTTGAATATTATGGAAAGAAGACGTGTGAAATATACGTCTTTTTTTATTTGGAAAGGATCTAATAATAGGAAGATTTGAGAGCGTATATATTAGCGCGTTAGAAAGAAACAAACTATCGGTTGAAGTGCTAAATTGACGGAATATATTCTGAAGGGATATGAAAAGATAGAAAGGAGTGTTGTAAGCCAAAGGAGGAATAATATAATGGATGTAAAACGTGTGAAACAGATATTATCTTCTTCAAGTAGAATTGATGTTACATACGAGGGAGTCCCCGTATGGATTGAGAGCTGTGATGAGCAGAAGGGTAGTGCTCAAGTGTATGACGTATCCAACCCAGGAGAGAGCGTTCACGTGGATGTGACGGCTTTAGAAGAGATGTAATAGAAAAGACGCTTCTAATTGTAGAAGCGTCTTTTTTATTCACTATTCCATCATATGTGCAATTTTCTTAGAGAACATAAGAAGTACTAATCCTAGCACGATTACGATAACACCGATGCTTGCGAATACTTCTAAATATCCTAAAGATTGAGTGAAAGCAGCTAATTGTCCTGCTAATAAGTTTGCAAAGCCAGTACCAGCTAACCATACACCCATTAATAAAGATGCTAATTTAAGAGGTGCGATTGCACTTACCATAGATAATCCGATTGGTGATAAGAATAATTCACCGATTGTGTGGAACATGTAAGTGAATACAATGAATAGTAAGTTTGCTTTCATTGTAATGTTACCTTCATCGCTACCAGTTTTTAGAACAGCTAAAGTTAAAACTAAGTACCCGATTCCTAGTAAAATCATACCAAAAGCCATTTTTGTAGGGATTTTTAAATCACCATTTTTTGTTTTTGAAAGTTTAATCCATAATGCAGAAACTGGTAATGCTAGTAAGATAATGAATAGTGGGTTTACAGATTGGAACCAAGGTGTTGGAATTGTAAATCCACCAATTGTACGATCCACGAACTTATCTGTGTAAAGTGTTAAAGAACTACCAGCTTGTTCAAATCCTGCCCAGAAGAATACAACGAAACAAGTTAAAATTAAAATTGCAGTTGTTCGCTTTTTCTCTTGTGTTGTTAAGGGTTTTTTCTCAATAGGTTTTGCATTTTGTTCTTTAGATTTTTTACCGACAACAGTTGTTCCGATAGACCCTAAGTAACGAGGTGCTAAGAAATTAAAGGCAATCTGTCCAATAATCATACCGATACAAGCTGTTAAGAAACCGTATCTATAATCTGTGAAGTAACCACAAATGAATGGAGCGATAAGAGCTCCTAAGTTAATTCCCATGTAGAAGATAGTGAAGGCACTATCACGACGAGAATCGTTGTCGCTATATAATTGACCTAGTAAAGTCGAAATATTTGGTTTGAAGAATCCGTTACCGATAACTAATAATCCTAATCCTAAAAATAGTCCAGTTTTCGTGTTCATTGAAAATAGTACAAAGTTACCAATCGCCATAATGATACCGCCGATGGTAATGGCGTGTCGTTTCGTAATGAAATGGTCAGTTAGCCAACCACCAATAATCGGTGTGAAGTATACTAACATTGTGAAAATACCGTAAATCTGTACAGCAACTGCTTTATCAAAGCCTAAACCGCCACTTACTAAGCTCGTTGTTAAATAAAGAACTAATAAACCACGCATTCCGTAATAACTAAATCTTTCCCATGCCTCTGTAAAGAACAACAAATATAATCCTGGTGGATGTTTTTTTGGTGATTGTTGCTCTCCAGCTTTGTCTAATTTTAAAGCTGCATCCATGTTTGTTTCCCCCTAATCCTGTATAACGGATATTTATGTAATTATTTTAATTCACAAAATATTTAGAAGTCAATAGAATTATATGGAAATAGCAAGAAAATTCATGAAAAAATCTATTTTTCTTCAACCGTTATTGTATTTTTCCCTGAAAACAAGATAATAAGCGTTTTCAAATGTAGTAATTGAATTCTAAAATAAAGTAAAATAATGATAAATCAGAAAATTTAGATTAGAATATTTATTCTGATATAGAGAAAATATTCTATATTTACTTTTATAATATAACATATCGGGAATAAAAATACAAAATGAAATAATGTGACACTTCAGTGAAATGAAAAAACCAGCTCCATAAAAGAGGGAGCTGGTTAGAATGAAATTATTTAACAAAGCGTTTTTCAATGTCGTCTAGTAGTAAGTTAGCAGCCATTACACCGCCAGCTGTATTCCAAATAACGTCGTCAACTTTGTATGCTTTTCCGTTCTTTACTGCATTTAAGTTTCTAAAGAGAGGATCGTTTATATATTCTTTTTCTAGTTCAGAACCTTTTTTCTCATTGCCTTTATCGAATGTGAAGTAGAATAATACATCGCCATCCATTGCTGAAATACGCTCTTTAGATACGTTACGTTCGGCGAAATCATCTTTGTTTTGATCTCCAGGACGTTTAAATCCAAGTTCTTTTAAAATAACACCAGAGAATGTATCGCCATGATAAATACGAACATCACCAGGCATAAAACGTACCATAGAAATTTCTTGATTTACTTTATCGCCAAGTTGGCCTTTCAAATCTTTCATACGTTTTTCGTAATCAGCTAAAACCTTTTGACCTTCTTTTTCTTTATTTAAAGCCTTTGCATAAAATGTGAAGTTATCTTTCCATTCACCGCGTAATGTTTCAGAGAACACAGTAGGTGCGATTGCTTTTAGTTGCTCGTAAACTTTTTCGTGGCGCATTTTGTTACCGATAATTAAGTCAGGTTTTAAAGAAGCAATTGTTTCAACGTTAACTTGTCCTTCGTCGCCAACAACTTTTACATCTTTCATTTTGTCTTTAATATGTGGATACCACGGATCACCAGTCCAAGATTTTACAGCACCAACTGGTTTTACCCCTAACTCAAGTAAAGCTTCAGTTCCTTCATTTGTTAAAATAACTACACGTTTTGGATTAGCAGGAACTTCTGTTTTACCCATTGCATGTTCAACCGTAATCATTTCTTTTTTCGTATCTTCTTTTGTTTCCTCTTTAGTATTTGATTTTCCACAAGCACTTAAAAGTAATGAAAAGGCTAGTAAAAATACAAATACTGTAAACGAGTTCTTTCGCATAAATTTCATTATGTACCCCCTACATACTGAGAAGTTTTTTCAATAGCAAGCATGATAGTAATACTTCATGGTCCATTTGTCAATGAAAATAATTCTCATTATCATTGACAATGAGAATTAAGTTGAAATACACTTACAACGTATCATTATACATTGAAGGGGAAACGCTGCATGTTATTAAAAACAAATCAAGCAAAATGGATTGGATTATTTGTTGGAATCATTGCAGTCGTTATTTGTATTTGGGGAAGTATTATTTTCGGGTATACAAATACGAGTTGGAAATTAGCGTTAGATGCTTTTTTTCATTTTAATGGTTCCAATGAACATATTATTATTCAAAATGTGCGTCTACCAAGGGCATTAATTGCAGCTAGTGTTGGTGCTAGTTTAGCCATTGCGGGTTGTTTAATGCAAACTTTAACAAAGAATCCGCTTGCTTCTCCAGATTTTATTGGATTAAATTCAGGCGCTGCGTTCTTTATAGTTGTAGCAATTGTGATTTTTTCCGTCACATCATTATCAGCTTTCACTTGGATTGCCTTTTTAGGAGCGGCAGTTGCAGCAGTACTTGTATTCGCCTCTAGTTCTTTAGGAAAAGAAGGGACAACACCTCTTAAGTTAACGTTAGCAGGTGTTGCAATCAGTGCGTTATTTTCATCATTAACACAAGGGTTACTTGTTTTAAATGAAAAAGCATTTGAAGAAGTGTTATTTTGGCTTGCCGGATCTGTGCAAGGGAGAAAGTTAGAAATTTTACAATCTGTATTCCCATATTTATTAATAGGCTGGATCGCATCTCTTATGATGGCAGGGAAAGTAAACACATTAATGATGGGGGAAGACGTTGCAAAAGGACTTGGACAACGAACAATTTTAACGAAATCATTCGTACTACTTATTATTGTATTGCTGTCTGGTGGTTCAGTTGCGGTCGCTGGTCCAATTGGATTTATTGGTATTGTTACTCCGTATTTTGCCAGATTCCTTGTTGGAGTAGATCACAGGTGGAGAGTACCATATAGCGGATTGTTAGGTGCAATACTATTACTCTTAGCTGATATAGCAGCTAGATATGTCATTATGCCACAAGAAGTACCAGTAGGGGTTATGACAGCATTTATCGGGGCCCCATTCTTTATTTATATTGCACGTAAGAGAGGGCTTAGCAAATGAAGAAGTATATTCCGTTTCGTATAGGAAAAGGTGGGCTCTCGTTTTTAATGTATAAACGAGCTGTTCTAGTTTTGTTTAGTTTACTAGTTGTTTTAATAGGATTATTTTTTGCGAGTGCAGGTATGGGAGATATGAAAATTGCTCCTTATGATGTATGGCAAGCGATTACGGGAAATGGCGATGCGATGTCAAATATGGTTGTAAATAAATTTCGTATGCCGCGTATTTTAATTGCCATCCTTGTAGGAATCGCACTTGCTGTAGCGGGCTGTATTTTACAAGGGCTCGTTCGAAATCCACTGGCTTCTCCTGATATCATCGGGATTACGGGCGGGGCAAGTGTTGCAGTTGTACTATTTTTAGCTATATTTAGTGATAAAAATAATGCGCTAACAGTAAGCATTCATTATATGCCATTAGCAGCTTTTGCTGGTGCAACGATTGTAGCGTTGTTTGTATATTTATTTGCATGGAGAAATGACGGGTTATCACCGATTAGTCTTGTTTTAATTGGTGTTGGATTTTGGGCATTAACGAAAGCAGCAACAACTTTATTTATGTTGTTAGCACCAATTTATCAAGCAAGTCAAGCGAATGTATGGATCACAGGTACTGTTTACGGTTCTTCATGGCAAAATGTTATGGTACTTGCGCCGTGGGTTCTCATTTTAACGACAATATCATTTATCGCTGCGAGACATTTAAATGCACAAGAGCTAGGGGATGATATAGCAGTGGGACTTGGTGTTCCTTTAACGAAGTCGCGTGTATTTATGTTGTTACTTAGTACAGCTTTAATTGGCGGGGCAGTTGCCTTTGCAGGAGGAATTGGATTTGTTGGTTTAATGGCACCTCATATTTCGCGAAGATTAGTTGGCTCTTTCTACGGTGCATTGCTCCCAGTTGCGGCGATTATCGGTGCAATTCTAGTACTCGCTGCAGATTTAATTGGGCGTACAGTTTTCACACCACTTGAAATTCCAGCAGGGGTATTTACATCAGCAATTGGTGCACCTTATTTTATTTATTTACTTTATAAAAGTCGGAATTCATAAAGGGAGATTAATATGCAAAAAGCATTGGAGACGAAACGCTTGACGCTGTCGTATGGTGAAACGATTATTATTGATGAGCTGAATTTAGAAATTCCAAAAGGGAAAATTACAATCTTCATCGGTTCTAACGGTTGTGGGAAATCAACTTTATTACGTTCACTAGCTAGATTATTAAAGCCAACAACCGGTGACATTTTGTTAGATAATCAAGCAATTCAAAGTATGCAAACGAAGCAAATTGCTCGCCAAATGGCAATTTTACCGCAAGGGCCACAAGCTCCAGAAGGACTTACAGTATTGCAACTTGTAAAGCAAGGACGTTATCCATATCAAACATGGCTGAAGCAATGGTCCGAAAAAGATGAGGAAATGGTACAAAAAGCGCTTGCTGCAACGGGTATGACAGAATTTGCTGAGCGTGATGTTCATGCCCTTTCAGGTGGACAACGTCAACGTGCTTGGATTGCAATGACTCTTGCACAAGATACAGATATTATTTTGCTTGATGAGCCGACTACATATTTAGATATGACGCACCAAATTGAAGTGTTAGATTTATTATTCGAATTAAATGAAACAGAGCAAAGAACGATTGTTATGGTATTGCACGATTTAAATTTGGCATGTCGTTATGCAGACAATATTGTAGCTATTCAAGATAAACAAATATATGCGCAAGGTAAACCAGAAGAAGTTATTGACCAGAAGTTAGTTCGGGATGTATTCCGTATGGAGTGTCAAATAAGCGCTGATCCGTTATTCGGGACACCGCTCTGTATCCCACATGGAAGAGGAAGACGTGTACTTAAAGAGGATGTTCAAGCGATGAGATAACGAAAAAAGACGATGAGGATTCATCGTCTTTTTTACCCCGCTATTTGAGGACAGTAAGATCCCCATCTCAAAATTCAGCGAAAGCAAAGAATCTGGTTGGGGGATCAACTGCCTGTAAAAGCCCGATTGGTGAGGGCTAATAATCAGTGGGGGATGAACATCCCCCACTGATTAAAGTTTCACTTTATTTTCGGCAAGAAAATAATAGAAAAAGGGGAATACGTAAACGTCGTTCATATTCTTCTTCATCTTGAAAACAGTTTCGATTTGGTGTAGCTTCTTTTAAGTTTGTAATCGTAAATCCGGCTTGTTGTAATAATGTAAAATATTCTTCCGTAGTCCGGTGATATTTAATAACTTCTTGATCAATCCATGGCTCAACTCGTTTTCCTGTTTTGAAATAATCATCGACGAGCCAACTAGTTCTTTTACCACTCGTTTGCAAGCTTTCAAATGAAGAGGTAATAACGGGATGTTGAACGCTAAAGGTGAAGGTTCCGTTTGTTTTTAAAGTTTGAAACACATTTTGAAAAATGATATCAAGGTGTTCAATATAATGTAAGGCAAGTCTAGATGTTACTAAATCAAAAGTAGAAGGAGGGTATGTGTAGTCTTTGAGGTTTAAAAAATGAACGGTGCCATTTTTATTTTCTAGTTGTTTTTTAGCTTTTTCATACATAAGCTCGGAGCCTTCAATACCAGTGTAAGAGTGGCATCCATGTTCTAATAATTCTTCGCCGAATTTAGCATCACCACAACCTAAATCGAGGATTTGTTTTCCTGTTACATTGCCAATGAGCTGAAAGAATACTGGTTTTTCAAGGGATTCGTTTGGACTATTTTCTCGATATCTTCGCTGCATATATTGCTCTAAAAACGATTCGTTATTATATACATCAGATTCAGTAAATGCCATTTTAAAAGCCTCCTAAATATTTTTTTAATTCTATCAAATATGAAAAGTAAATGATAGATTTCTCGTAATGAATCCTATATAATCTAAAATTGTAAGCGGTTTCTCTAAGCTATTTTTCTATAATAAATTCTGAAAACGTGTTAAGCTAGTAGAGGGATTATTAGAACTATTAAGATAATAATCCGCTTACATGAACGATGGGAGGCTTCACGATGTCTAGTAAAACACTTGCAAACTTTTTAGAAGAAAATTTAGAGGATTTAAAATCAAAGGGGCTTTATAACGTAATTGATCCGCTTGAAAGTCCAAATGGACCGATTATTACAATTGGCGGAAAAGAATATATTAACTTATCTTCAAACAACTATCTTGGATTAGCGACTGATAATCGCTTACAAGAAGCAGCAATTGGTGCAATTCATAAGTACGGCGTTGGAGCAGGAGCTGTTCGTACAATTAACGGTACTTTAGATTTGCATATTAAATTAGAAGAAACAATTGCAAAGTTTAAACATACAGAAGCAGCAATTGCTTATCAATCAGGATTTAACTGTAATATGGCAGCGATTTCAGCTGTTATGGATAAAAATGATGCGATTCTTTCAGATGAATTAAACCATGCATCTATTATTGATGGTAGTCGTCTATCAAGAGCGAAAATCATCGTTTATAAGCATTCTGATATGGAAGATTTACGCAAAAAAGCAATCGAGGCAAAAGAATCAGGTCTTTATAATAAATTAATGGTTATTACAGACGGTGTTTTCTCAATGGATGGAGATATTGCAAAATTACCAGAGATTGTTGAAATTGCAGAAGAGCTGGATTTAATGACATATGTAGATGATGCACACGGTTCAGGTGTACTTGGCAAAGGTGCAGGCACTGTAAAACATTTCGGTCTTTCTGATAAAGTTGATTTCCAAATCGGTACATTATCAAAAGCAATTGGGGTAATTGGTGGATATGTAGCTGGGAAACAAAACTTAATCGATTGGTTAAAAGTGCGTTCACGTCCATTCTTATTCTCAACAGCTTTAACACCAGCTGATGCAGCTGCTTGTATGAGATCAATTGAAATTCTAATGGAAAGCACAGAGTTACACGATCGTTTATGGGAAAATGGTCGCTATTTAAAACAAGGGTTAAAAGAACTTGGCTTTAACATTGGAGAAAGTGAGACACCAATTACGCCTTGTATTATTGGTGATGAAGTATTAACACAAGAATTTAGTAAACGTCTAAATGAAGAAGGCGTATACGCAAAATCTATCGTATTCCCAACTGTAGCAAAAGGAATGGGACGCGTTCGTAATATGCCTACAGCAGCTCATACGAAAGAACTGTTAGATGAAGCAATTCGTAAGTATGAAAAAGTAGGGAAAGAAATGGGTATCATTTAAGTAACGACATCTTTTGAATAGCTTGCAAATGAGGAGTGGGGAAAATGAAAAAAATTCTAGTAACCGGTTCTTTAGGGCAAATTGGTTCTGAACTAGTAATGAAACTTCGTGATGTATACGGCGCATCGAACGTTATTGCAACTGATATTCGTGAAACAGATAGTGAAGTAGTAACGTCTGGTCCATTTGAAACGTTAGATGTAACAGATGGAAAAAAATTACATGATATTGCAAATCGTAATGAAGTAGATACAATTATTCATTTAGCGGCTTTACTTTCAGCAACTGCAGAAAAAAATCCATTATTTGCTTGGAATTTAAATATGGGCGGACTTGTAAATGCATTAGAAGCAGCACGTGAATTAAACTGTAAGTTTTTCACGCCAAGTTCTATCGGTGCATTTGGTCCATCAACGCCAAAAGATAATACACCACAAGATACAATTCAGCGTCCTACTACGATGTATGGGGTAAACAAAGTAGCAGGAGAATTACTATGTGATTATTATCATCAAAAGTTTGGCGTTGATACGCGCGGTGTACGTTTCCCAGGCTTAATTTCTTACGTAGCTCCTCCAGGAGGCGGAACAACTGACTATGCAGTTGAAATTTATTATGAGGCGATTAAAAAAGGTACATACACCTCATACATTGCAGAAGGAACATACATGGACATGATGTATATGCCAGATGCTTTACAAGCAATCATCTCATTAATGGAAGCTGATCCAAATAAACTAGTTCATAGAAATGCGTTTAACATTACAGCAATGAGCTTTGAACCAGAGCAAATTGCAGCATCAATCCGTAAACACATTCCGAACTTTACAATGGATTACGCAGTAGATCCAGCTCGTCAAACAATCGCTGATAGCTGGCCGAACTCTATTGATGCAACAGCAGCAATGAAAGAGTGGGGCTTTAAAGCAGAATATGATTTAGACAGAATGACAACTGATATGCTGGCTAAGTTAAAAAAAAAGCTCGCATCTGAGTTAGTAATGAATTAATAGGAAGAGCCGATTCTTAGGAATTGGCTCTTAATTATTTTAGGAAGGGAGAAAAGCAACATGCAAAGAGTTGATGTTGTATATGCATTAATACACGATAGCGAAAAAGATAAAATATTAATGGTACATAATATAGAACAAAACGTTTGGTCATTGCCAGGCGGGGCTGTTGAAAAAGGTGAAATATTAGAGGAAGCACTAGTAAGAGAAGTGAAAGAAGAGACAGGTTTAACTGCCGCACTCAGTGGACTTGTCGCATTAAATGAGAAGTTTTTTGAAGAGAAAGGACATCATGCATTATTTTTTACATTCCGAGCAAATGTAGTAACAGGTGAACTTCGTGCAGAAGATGAAGAAGAAATTTCCGCAATCGAGTGGGTAGATAGAAAAATCGCAAATGAACGATTCCCATTCTACGATGGGGGATTTGAAGCATTGTTAGAAGTAGCCATTCCATATAAATTTCAACCAGAAACACAGTGAGTGAACGAAAAAACAGGAGCCACAAGGCTCCTGTTTTCTATTCAATCGTCTTCAGTAATAGTTTCTTCAACAATGGTTTAATCTTCAGGCGTAAATCTTCAGCATGATTTGCAACTAAGAAGTGATGGTTATAAATGTTCTTCATTAATTGATAAGTTGCTTCTTTCGCTTCGCCTTCTTCGATGAAGATTCCGATTACTTCCATACCACTTTTACGAGCAAGTTTGACAGCTTCATGCGTATCTAAAATACCGTCTTGTTGATAGTCTAGCGCAGAAGGCTCACCGTCTGTAAAGACAAGTAAGAATTTATGTTTTTCTGGTCTTTTCGCAAGCTTTTCGGAAACGATACGAATAATATACCCGTCGCGGTTATCTTCTTCTTCGCGAAGTTGCATAATTTCTGGACCGACGTTTGGTAACGTTGAGTTTTTATACGTAACAACTTCATGGATAACGTTCGGTTTATCTTCAGGCTTAGCACTAGAAGCATCTTCCCAAAATCCACTAATAGCGTGCGGAATTTTTAAAGATTTTAAAGCTTCATGGAATAGGACCACACTCTTCTTCGTTTCTTCCATTTTGTTATACATAGAACCAGAGCAGTCCACTAATAGTTGGAATGCAACGTCGAGCTCTTGTGATTCTTGTCCTTTTTTATAAAACATACGCGGCTGCTTTTCAGTATAAATACGAAGGAATTTCTTACGAAGCCTTCCGTAATATTTATCACTGTTTGCATTCGTTTTGTTTTCAATTGTTTTTTCGATAATTTTCTTTAATTCTTTTACATCTTTATTAACGACTGATTTGATAGCTTGGTAATCTTTTTTCTCATCAGGATTCGATTTGCGAGCTTCTTTAAATGTATGAGAAGCTCCCACATTATACTTACCGTATGCACCGTCGTTTTGGCTAGAAGCATGAGACGCTCTTGCTTCCTCTGTATCAGCACCATCAAAGTTAGATTGTGTACTTTTTTGGGAAGTACCTTGTACAGAACCAAGTGCTTGGTCACCATCTTCTGATTCACGAGCAGTATCACCCATCATATTTGTTTTTGTTCCGCTTTCTAAATCAAAGCGTAAAAAGTTCTCGTTTTCATTGTTTTTATTTTCACGGTGCCATGTCGAGAAGCTTTCATCCATTTTGTTTTTGTTATCATCGTCATCTAGGAGCTGCGTATCATCATTTGCTAATTTTTCAGCGCGACTGTCTTTCTCATCTGTAATAACAGATAAATAAAGCGGTGCATGTCCGAAATAATTATTAAGCATATCACTTTCAAGAAGTCCTTCTAAACGATAGCGAATTTTCTCAACAATATACATAATATCTTCCGTATTACGAGCTTGGAATGTTTCATGCAAAATTGATTCAATTTGCTCGAAATATTCATTATTAAACATTTCATATTTATCACTCGTTAATGAAAGATAGCATAGACAAAATAGACGATCACCGTGATAATTACGAACACGATTTATTTCATTTTGTGAGCCAAAGTAATTGCGATACATTTCTTTTCGGCGTTTAAAAATATGCTTTGTGCCAGGACGTAAATTTTTGACGATTTCCTCAACACGTAAATCTTCTAATAGAACAAATAATTGTGTTAAAAACTTTTTTAGAGGCGATTCTTGTAACTCAATCGCATAAGAACGAATTAAAGTCATGTCCGAGTAATGTTTATTACCAAGTGCCTTTAAGAACACTTCGCTTTTTAATCCGATTACTGTATCCTCTTCTTTTCGATCATCCCAAAAGTGACTAATGACAACCTTTTTTTCAATTTCGTCGTAGTATGCTTTATAGCCATACTCAAGATAGGCATCGTCTTCTTTTAGAAGAGCATACATTAAGTTTTCCATTTGTAGAAACAGCGACGCATCAATTTTTTTGTCACTAAAAATTTGTCTCATGAATTATCCCTCAAAGAAATAACTTTCTGCTAATTCACGGACAGTCATTTGTTCTGTTTCATCGTTTAATTTTGCGATAATACTACGTTCAATTGCACGCATAACAGGAATATATACACCTAAATCACATGCATCGATAATGCCACGAATACTAGCGGCTTCTTCACTTACGCGCCCATCACGAGCTAAAGGCATAAGATCGCTTGCGAATGCAACGAACTTTTCAATTGTTGCAACATCATTTAATTTTGATTCAGATAGTAATAGCTCTTTTAATGTATCACCTTGAATGTAAGGAACTTCAATAATAACGAAACGGTTTTTTAACGCTTCGTTTAGTTCACTTGTCCCAACATAACCTTCGTTAATCGCAGCAATTACGCGATATTCGTCATCACCGTATACAACTTCTTGTGTAAATGGGTTTGTAATCATTTTACGGTAATCTAATGCGCCGTGAAGAAGTGGTAACGTTTCAGGTTTTGCCATATTGATTTCATCAATATATAAGAAATGACCGTTCTTCATTGCTTTCATAAGAGGACCGTTAACGAACGTAACTTCAGATGCTCCGTCTTTCGTTTGTAATGTGTTGTATCCTAAAATACCTTCCACATCTAAATCGACAGAACAGTTAATGCTATGCATTGGTTTTTGGAATAAAGAAGAAAGAGTTTCTGCTAGTACGGTTTTACCACTACCAGTTGGCCCTTTTAATAGAATGTTTTTACCAAGTAAAAGTGCTGTAATGGCATCTTCAATAATGCTGTTATCAGATGCTTTATATATTTTCTTGCCAATTAAATGTGCATTTTCACCAGCTTCTTGTTTATTCTTTTCATGAATTGTAGAAAGCTGCTGTTTTAAATCAGAATGTATATGAAATTGTTCTAACATGTATTTCCCACCTAACATTATTTTCATAAAGTAATACATCTTATGATAACTTGTTTTAATATGGTATGCAAAGAAAAGGAGAAGGGGGAAATATAAAAGAAAAAGCAATCAATATCACATTGATTGCTTATAGTAAAGGAGAAATGAGTCGCATAAAGGACTCTAATATTCTTTTTTTGATACTTCTTTTTTGGAACGAGTTCCATTTAATTTCATTGGAGTGTTTAAAGTCTTCTTCAAAATCATGTTTAATATCATGAACGGTTTCTGATTCATATAGTACGCTAATAATTTCATAATTCAATTCAAAGCTACGTACATCCATATTTGCTGTTCCAATTGTTGCGATTGTATCATCAACGAGTACAATTTTTGCATGCATAAATCCATCTTTATAACTGTAAATAGAAGCACCAGCTTTTAAAAGTGGAGTGAAATAGGATTGAGATGCTTGATCGCTAATAATACTATCACTCTTACCAGGATATAAAATACGTACATCTATGCCAGATATTGCACTTAGGCGTAATAATGTTAAAGTTTCTTGATCCGGAATAAAGTATGGTGTAGCGATCCAAATAGATTTTTTGGCTGAGCCCATAATAGCTAGTAATGTATTACGAATACTTTTATCATCTGAGCTTGGTCCACTTGCTACAATTTGCACCGCACCTTCTGCATCCGGAATTTCTTTTCCTGGGAAGTATTGTCTATTCATAAATTGATCCCAAGAATAAGTATTCAATCCACTAGACGCATAAAGCCAATCTTCTAGAAAGATGGCTTGTAATTTATACAATGCTTTTCCTTCTATTTTTAAATGACTATCACGCCAAACAGGGAATTTTTTTGAGCGACCAAGATATTCATCACCGACGTTGAGCCCTCCGGTAAAACCAATTTCTCCATCTACAATGACGATTTTACGGTGATTACGATAATTAACTGTCTCGAGTAACCAAGCTGAAAAAATAGGGTCAAATTCGACAATTTCAATTCCAACTTTTTTCATAGGTTGTAAAAATCGTCGTCTTAACGTATTACTTCCGAGTCCATCATAAAGGAAGCGTACAATAACACCATCTTTTGCTTTTTGTATTAAAGCATCGCGTACTTTTTTACCAATCTCATCAGATTTATAAATATAGTATTGAATATGTATGTGATGTTTTGCATTCTCGATTGCGTTCAAAATTTCTGAAAAGGTTTGATCACCGTTTGTTAAAAGTTTTGTTGTCGTTCTATCCGCGGCAGGCCCGCCCCCGAATTTTTGTACGACTTCTGTTAAATGTATAGAACGTTCATGTAATGGGACTGTGAGTGATAATTCTAGTCGTCTTCCTTCTAATATTTCGCGGAATAATTTTCTTTGTTCTTCTGAACGATGAAGATGTTTTTTTCTTCTCCAACGGCTACGCCCGAAAATAGAGTATAAAAGTACACCTACAACAGGAAGAAGTGCTAATACTAAAAACCACGCTAAGGTGCTTTGGGGTGATCTATTTTCGATAAAAATAACGAATGAAATTCCTACGATTGTGATGGACCATAGAGCACCAACAAACGTATATAACGAAATAACCGATGTATTTAATAGGAAAAGAACGATAGATACGATTGTAAATATTAATAATAATTGAACGATAGGTTTCTTCATTTCTATATAATTCCTCTAATCTTTCTTAAATATAGACTTCTTAAATAGAAGATATAATCTGACATCCTTATTATAAAGTGTTTTGTTTTTTTTACAAAATATAGACATTTGTCCTATACTTTCCGCATTTGTCCTACATACAGTATATTGTTACGTTGTTATCCCGCTATTTGCTGGTTAATGATCAGTGTAGGAGGGACAAAAACCTTGCCTCTTATATAGGAAAGGGAATGAGGTTTCTTTCCTGGATTTGTAGCAGGTGCATTATGAAGCCCAGGATATGGTTATCCATATTACGCGAATTCTTCTTATTAAGGTGAGGAAATGGAAAGGAGAGGGAAATAATGAATTATATAGAAAATAACGGATTGTATTATCGTCATAATCATGGAGGGCACCATCATAATGGCGGACATAATCACCATGGTGGGCACAATCATTATGATCATCATCATCATCACGGTAGTGGATGGGGCTGGGGTGGCGGCTCGTGGGGCGGAGGATTTTTCCCAGGAAGTTTTGCTGGAGGCATGTTAGGTGGGCTTACAGCTGGCGCATTAACGGGTGCAGCAGGTGGAGGCTACTATCCAGCACCGTATCCAGTAACGTATCCAGCACCATATCCAATGCCATACCCGGGTTATCAGCAAATACCATATCAGTATTAAACTAAAAAAGAGGATATCCTCTTTTTTAGTTTAATACTTTATTTATAAAATATTTCCAAAAACAAGGTGAAAATATGTTAATATATTGTTATTATAATTCAATATGTTAAATGCAAATTTTGGCTTTATCCCGCTATTTGTGGGTAGTAAAACCCCCACTGATTAAAGTTTCACTTTATATTAGTATTCGTGAATCGTTGCATTTTGTATATTAATCTCTATTTCATTATGTATCGGCAGTTAGATTTACATCTTAACATTTAATGAAATAAAAGAGGTTAGGTGTGAGGTCGTATTAGTAGGGAGCAGAGGCTAATAGTGATGAAATTGTCACTTTACAAATTCAAAGAATGTAAGAGAATACTGTATAATAAGCTTAGATAAGTAGAGAGATGAGAAGCTTCTACTATAATTAAAACAGCACCATATTGCTTTTTTTTATAAATAATATTATGTTATTTTAATCGGCCTATTTAGAAAAAAATTGTGATTTATCCCGCATTAACGGGCAGTAAGACTCCCACCTCAAAATTCGGTGAATGTGAGGAAGTTAGGTGGGAGATAAAAGCCCGATTGGTGAAGGCTAATAATCAGTGGGGGATGGACACCCCCCACTGATTAAAGTTTCATTTTATGTAAAGGCGTATTGTTAGAAAATGAAATATCTCTATTTCTATGAAGAGAAACGAGTTGTGTTTTAGTCAGATAGGAAGCAAGGAGAGGTGCGCATGCTAGAACAAAGAGGTCATGCATTATATGACTCTTCATTGCAAGATTTAAAATTAGCATTAGATGAGTCTTCAATTGTTGCTATTACAGACCGAAATGGTCTTATTACATATGTGAATGATAAATTTTGTAAAATCTCAAAATATAAAAGAGAAGAGTTAATAGGAAAAGATCACCGTATTTTAAATTCCGGATATCATCCGAAAGCATTTTTTCAAATCCTATGGAAGCGTATTTTGAGTGGAAAAGTTTGGACGGGGGAAATTCGAAATCAAGCAAAAGATGGTTCGTATTATTGGGTTAAAACAACAATTGTTCCATTTTTAAATGAAAAGGGAGAACCTTATCAATTTATTGCAATTCGAAATGATATAAGTAGTAGGAAAGAAGCAGAACAAAGATTACGATTAAGCGAAAGTCGTTATAGGGAACTTGCTTATCATGATGCGTTAACAAGTTTACCGAACCGTTTACAGTTAATTACGACTGTAAATAAGATGATTGCAGAGAAAATAGAGTTTGGCATGATTTACTTTGATTTAGATCGTTTTAAATTAGTGAATGATACGTTAGGTCATATGATAGGAGATTTACTTTTAAGCGAAGTTGCTTCACGGTTGCATTATGTGCTAGGAGAGAAAGATGTTCTATCTAGGCTTGGTGGCGACGAATTTGTACTGTTAACAAAAACTCATACACATGATGAGATGAGGCAGTTAGCGACATCCGTGTTGTCATGCTTTCAAGCGCCATTTATGCTTGAAGGTCATGAAGTATATATTTCAGCTAGTCTAGGACTTTGTTCCTATCCGCAAGATGGAAAAGACGTTGAAACGTTATTAAAAAATTCGGATTTAGCCATGTATAGTGCGAAAGAGCAAGGAAGAAATGCGGCGTGCTTCTTTACAGATGAATTACGTGCGAAAATAAACCGTAGAATGAAAATAGAATTTGCTTTGCAAAAAGCGATTCGTGACGAAGAATTAAAAGTGGCATTACAGCCCATTATTGATTTGAAAACAAAGAAATGTACTGGTATTGAGGCTTTAGTACGCTGTAAGACAGAAGAAGGTCCTATTTCACCAAGTGAATTTATCCCTGTAGCTGAAGAGTGTGGACTTATTATAAAACTAGGAGACTGGGTACTAGAAAAGTCATGTCGACTGTTTAAAACTTTACCAGATTATCAAGAGGGACTGAAGTTATCTGTTAATTTATCAATACAACAATTGATGCAAAAGCGATTTATTTTATCTGTTCGTAGTATATTGAAGCGAACAGGGTTTCCGCCAAATCGTTTAATATTAGAAATAACAGAAAGTATAGCTGTACGTCATTTTGATTATATTATTGCTACATTACAAGAATTAAGAAGTATGGGAATTTTAATCGCTTTAGACGATTTCGGAACAGGGTATTCCTCATTATATTATTTAAAACAACTACCACTTGATATTGTGAAAATTGATCGTAATTTTATTCGTGAGTTTCATTATGATCATGCACAACCAGAGCGAACGATTGTAAAATCGGTTATTGAAATCGCCCATAGTTTAAATTTATTAGTGGTTGCTGAAGGGGTAGAAACGGTAGAACAAGAAAGTTTATTAAAATCAATGAGTTGCGACTTTGTACAAGGTTTTTATTATGCGAAACCGTTAGATATAGGGGAACTAAAAGAAAAGTTATTAACTGATTTTTAATAAAAAAGAGAAGCGAAAAGCTTCTCTTTTTTATTGTTTTTTTTGTGAATCTTTCATTAAAACTGGATAAAGAATAAGACCTAATACAAACAAACCAATGCCTAAGAAGAATGTTTTTAAATCAGCAGTTCCCGTTTTAATAACCCATATGGAATATAAAAATGCTAGTGCAGTAATGATTCCATCTTTTATTCGAGATCCCGGCATTACATCATACGTTTCCCCCGTAATAACTAATTTTAACTGATACAAGGTAGAAACAAGGTACGGGATTAAATATGCTAATGTCGCTACAACAATAGCGAAATTATATGCTTCTGAAACAGTACCAGAAATCGTTGAGAATAAGAAAATTTGCGTCATCACATTTGTAATAAATAATGATTTTGAAGGACTACCTTTTTTATTTGTTTTACTGAAAAACTTAGGGAAAAGTCCATTTTTAGCAGCCTGGTAAGGTACTTCTGAGCTAACAACGATCCATCCTACAGTAGAGCCGAATAAAGATACGAGTGCAAGTAAGGCCATTATATAAGCGCCTTTAGTACCAATTGCTAAATTTAATGCATCTACTAATGGTTTTTGAGACTCTTTTAAAGCGTCTTGTGGAAGAGCGCCCATTGTTAGTAGAGTAATTGCCATGTAAATAAGAAGAGCGATGATTAATCCGAAAATCGTAGCTTTCTTAACATCGTGTTGAGATTTTGCACGGTTAGAGAGCATAACTGCTGACTCAATACCGATAAACGCCCAAAGTGTTGCAATAGCAGCGGAATTTATTTGTCCACCCAACGAAATAGGTTGTCCAGCTTCATTCATAAATGTTTGACCGTCCCCGAAATTAGAGGCATTGAAAATGAATAATGTGATTACAATAAACATTGTAAATCCGATGATTTTTGCGATTGTTGCAAGAAGGTTCATATTTCCTGCTCTATCAATATTTTGAGAAAGAATATATTGAATTCCCCATAGCATCATACTACATACTATGAAGGTTAAAGCTTTTCCAAGTTCTAATGAAAATCCGTTTGTTGAAAAGAGAATTTGCTTACTTTGTAAAACTGGGAAGAATGTTGATAAATAGCCTGCAAAGGAAATAATTACAGATGCTGTAGCAGCCCAATTAGCAGCCCAGTATCCCCAAGCCATACTATATCCTGCAACTTTACCTGTCTTTTGAGAAGTAAACATTGCTTGGGCGTAACTTTGTGGTCCTGCTTTTAATTCTGGTTTACGAATTGCTAAATTTCCAAATACGAGTGCAATCATAAATACACCAAGTCCTGTAATACTCCATGCCAGTGTAGATCCCATTGGACCTGATACGTGTGCTAAATTTGCTGGGAGCATAAATACGCCACCGCCAACCATATTCCCGATAACAAAAGCTGTTAAAATCCATAATCCCCATTTTTTCGTTTCCATTTTTGTTAACTCCTTTGTAGTAAGTTTTGCTTAAACATCATTTTTTACTAGCATTTTTGGCAATAAAAAAAGAGCCATGTAGATAAAAAATACCTACATGGCTCTTTGCCAAAGCGTAGGTACAACGGGAATAACCCTTGTACCTACGCGTAATTTTTCCGCTAGGTTTCAAGGGTTAAGTATGATGATGATGTTTTTGTGCAAATGTAACTACAGTTGTATAAGTAAGCATAGTTCTTTGCTCCCTTTCTCCTCTGATTTTGAAGTTAGTATACTACATGTTTTTTTGAATGAAAAGAAAAATTTATAAAAATACGTTTTAGAGACTAAATATTTACCTATAGTTTTCTTGTACTGGAAAATAAGTGAGAGATTGGCAGAAGAGTATAGCGTGGTATAATACATATAGAACTAGAAGGTGACAAGGGGCTATTGTAGATGATGAGTAAGTATGAACAAATTTATACAGAAATCAGCAAGTCTATTGATAATAAACAATTAAAAGAAGGATGTAAAATTCCATCAGAAACGGAATTAATGAAGCAGTATGAGGCAAGTAGGGGTACTGTAAGAAAAGCTGTAGATTTATTGCAAGAGCGTGGATATGTTCAAAAAATACACGGAAAAGGTGTTTTTGTATTAAAGCGCAAAAACATTGAATTTAACTTTGGTGGTATTGTAAGTTTTCAAGAAGAAAATGAACGTTTAGGACGTCATTGTATTACAGAAGTCGTGGAAATAGAGAAAATGAAAGCGACACAAGATATAGCAAAGCTATTAAACGTGAAAGAAAAAACGGAAATAGATCATATTAAACGTGTACGAAATATTGATGGAGAAAAAGTAATTTTAGATATAAACCATTTTGTATCGGAATATATTCCAGGATTAACGAGAGAAATTGCAACTACATCGATTTATAAATACATTGAGAAAGAATTAGGGCTACATATTAGCTATTCACAGCGAGTAATTGAAGTCCAACCATGTACAGATGATGACCGAAAGTATTTAGATTTAAATGGAACAGACTATGTTGTCGTTGTAAAAAACTTTACTCATTTATACGATGGGAGTCAGTTCGAATATACGGAATCACGTCACCGTTTAGATATTTTTCACTTTTCGGATGTGGCGCGAAGAAAATAAAGAGATGGAGCGAAATAATCGTTCCATCTCTTTATTTATCCCGCTATTTGTGGGCAGTAAAACTCCCACCTCAAAATTCAGCTGGAGCAAAGAAGTTAGGTGGGAGATCAACTGCCTGTAAACGCCCGATTGGTGAAGGCTAATAATCAGTGGGGGATGAACAAAACCCCCACTGATTAAAGTTTCACTTTATAAAAAAATCACCAACTTATATATACGAGTGTTGACTAACTTATATATACGAGTTAATATGTAAGTGTAAACGGTATCAAAAAAAGAAAAGAGGGACGGGAATATGGGGAAAGACTATCGTAAAACAGCAAAAGAAGTGTTGCAGTATATTGGTGGGAAAGACAATATTGAACAAGCTGCGCACTGTGTAACGAGGCTACGTATCGCTTTAAAAGATGAAAATAAAATAGATAATGATAAATTACAGTCTGTTTCATTAGTAAAGGGAGCGTTTCATAACGCTGGGGTATTTCAAATTGTAATTGGTCCAGGTGATGTCGATCGAGTATACGCTGAATTGATAACGCTTGCAGGTATGGAAGAATCGACAGTAGCTGACGTAAAAGGTTCAGGGGATAAAAAATTAAATCCAGTTCAAAAGTTTGTAAAAGTATTTTCAGATGTATTTATGCCGATTTTGCCAGCAATTATTACGGCAGGTTTACTAATGGGGATTAATAACCTGTTAGGGGCAAAGGACTTATTTTTTGATGGGAAAAATTTATTAGAAGTATATCCGAACTTAGGTGGGCTTTGGGATTTAATTAATATGATGGCCAATACAGCATTCGTATTCTTACCGGCACTTGTTGGTTGGTCAGCAACGAAGCGCTTTGGTGGTAGTCCAATACTAGGGATTGTTATGGGATTAATGCTTGTGCATCCGGCCTTATTAAACGCGTGGGATTATGGAAAAGCAGCGACTGGTTTAGAGGGACAAAAGATTGAGTACTTCGATATTTTAGGGCTATTCCAAATTGAAAAGGTAGGGTATCAAGGTCAAATTTTACCCATTTTAGTAGCAGCATTCGTATTAAGTAAAGTTGAAATCTTCTTAAAGAAACATGTGCCAAACGCAATTCAATTATTAGTTGTACCAATTACAACAATCGTTGTAACGGGTGTGTTAGCGTTAGGAATTATCGGTCCAGTTACACGTCATATTGGCGATTTATTAACGGCTGGATTAGTTGGCGTATATGAAACGGTACCAGTACTTGGAGCAGTATTATTTGGAGCATTATATGCACCGCTCGTAATTACAGGAATGCATCATATGTTTATTGCAATTGATTTACAGCTAATTGCACAGCACGGCGGTACATTTATTTGGCCGATGATTGCTCTTTCTAACATTGCACAAGGTAGTGCGGCACTAGCGATGTTCTGGATTTCTAAAAATCAAAATGATAAAAGTATGGCATCAACATCAGCAATCTCAGCGTACTTCGGTATTACAGAGCCAGCGATGTTCGGTGTGAATTTAAGAAATAAATTCCCGTTCTATGCAGCGATTATTGGGTCTGCTATAGCAGCGATATTTATTACATTAAATGGTGTATTGGCACCAGCAATCGGAATTGGCGGATTGCCAGCATTTATTTCTATCATTCCGAAATCGATTCCAATGTTTATTGTAGGGATGATAATCGCAGTAGTAATTCCATTTACATTAACATGGTTATTTGCGAAACGAGTAAAACAGAAGTAGGAGGAAATTAAGCATGAAAGATTGGCATAAAAGTGTAGTCTATCAAATTTATCCGAAGAGCTTTAATAGTTACTATAATAAAGAAACCGGTGATATAAAGGGAGTTACAGAGAAATTAGATTATTTAAAGGAACTTGGAGTGGATTATATTTGGTTAACACCGATATACCGATCACCACAAAATGACAATGGATACGATGTAAGTGATTATTACAGCATTGATCCATCTTACGGGACGATGGAAGAGTTTGAAGAGCTTTTAAAAGAAGCGAAAGTACGTGACATTGAAATCATGCTTGATATCGTTGTAAATCATAGTTCAACGGAGCATAAGTGGTTTAAAGAAGCAAAAGAAGATAAGAATAGTCCGTATCGAAATTATTATATTTGGCGTGATGAAAGGAATAATTGGCAGTCTAAATTTGGAGGATCTGCTTGGAAATATGATGAGAAAACAGGGCAATATTTTTTACATCTATTTGATGAGACGCAAGCTGATTTAAACTGGGAAAATGAAAAGCTTCGTGAAGAAGTGTACGATATGATGCGCTTTTGGTTGGAGAAAGGTGTAAAAGGATTCCGCCTTGATGTTATTAACTTAATTTCAAAAGATCAAAGATTTTTAAGTGATGAAGGCACCACGGCTACAAGTGATGGGCGTAAATATTACACAGATGGTCCACGCGTCCATGAATATTTACAAGAGATGAGCAAAAATGTTTTTGAAGGGAAAGATGTAATTACAGTTGGAGAAATGTCATCTACAACAATTGATAATTGTATTAAATATTCGAATCCTGAGCGCAATGAACTAAGCATGACGTTTAGTTTTCATCATTTAAAAGTAGATTATCCGAATGGTGATAAGTGGACAAAGGCTGATTTTGATTTCATTAAATTAAAAGAAATTATGTCTAATTGGCAAATTGAAATGCAAAAGGGCGGAGGATGGAATGCGTTATTTTGGTGTAATCATGACCAGCCTCGTATCGTTTCACGGTTTGGTGATGATGAGAAGTACCGAAATGAATCTGCGAAAATGTTAGCGACAGCTATGCATATGTTGCAAGGAACGCCTTACATTTACCAAGGTGAAGAAATCGGTATGACGAATCCTAAATTCGAGTCCATCGAGCAATATCGTGATGTGGAATCGTTAAATATATATGATATAAAGCTAGAAGAAGGATTATCAAAAGAAGAGATTATAGGGATTTTAAAACAAAAATCTCGTGATAATTCACGTACTCCGATGCAGTGGAATGGAGAGGTGAATAGTGGTTTTACAACAAGTACACCTTGGATTTCAGTGGCTGAAAACTTTAAAGAAATAAACGTAGAGAAGACATTAGAAGATAAAGAATCTGTATTTTATCATTATAAAAAGTTAATTGAACTTAGAAAAAAATACGATATAATTACAGACGGAAAATATGATGTTTTAGATGAAAATCATCCTAACATTTGGGCGTATACACGTACTGTAAATAATGAAGTATTACTTGTTATAAATAACTTCTACGGAGAGGAAATAACGTATTCTGTACCAGTTCATGTTCAATTGGATTGTATGAAACAAGAAGTAGTAGTATCAAATTATAAAGATCCAAGCAGAGATATTACAAATCTTAACTTAAGACCTTATGAATCAATAGTATATCGATATACAAAATAAAAAAGTTGTATGCCCGCGGGGCATACAACCTTTTATTTTAAGACACCACTATATAAAATGTTCACGTCTACTTCTGGTTTGAATTTTACTTTTGCATAATCTTTATTCCAATTTTTTTTCTTCCATAAATCAGGATGATAAGCGATAAGATGTCTCCCGATACCGAAAGCATCACAATTTGCTTTTTGTAGTTTTTTCGTTATGCGTTTTGCTTCTTTTGTGAGCTGCTTAGATAATTCTTTGTTTAGTTTTTTTCTTTCTCCCATTTTATAAAGATTATCTCTCGGTGCTTCAAGAGCGATTACTTGTAGCTTTAGTTTTAGATGAGCGTAAACATTTCCTTTTTTGTCAGTCGTTATATTCAAGTCTCTTTTTAGTTTCCGATTGCTCACTTCCATTGTTAAATAATCAGATGTCTTCTCTGATTCATCGCTAGTAAGTTTTTGGGTTATACGGGCACTTGTTCCCATTTTTCCGGTTAATAACACGAATAGAACAGATTGTCTCAAAGGTAAATGCCCAGTTAATTTATCGTTGTTAAATAAAGCTAACCCGTTCGTAATTACTTCTTTTCCTTTTATTTTTATAGAAGGGAGGGTAAAGTCTTTACCGGGATCTAACATTTTTGTAGCGGCTGTTTCTAAAGTTTCTTTTGGAAATACACTCATATCTTCTAAGCTTTTCACTTTTTTCTTTAGAAAATCTCCAATTAGTAAATTTCCTACTTTCTTTTTTTCGAGTATCTCGGATGTTTCACCATCTACTGCAATAAGTTTTACTAAAGCAGTTGGGTTTGTTGGATCCCGAAAGCTAACATCTAAATAGGGCAGTATACCTTTTTTTAGAATTTTGGTTCCTAGTAATTGAACACCATATTTGAAATAGCGAATATTCCCAGTCACATTTTTTTTTAGGGCATCGCTTGTATCCCTTATGTTATGCCCGGTTGATGAATGTATTTCATTCTCGAATGAAGATTGCTCTCCGCTGGAACTTTTTACGAGCTCGACTGTTTGCTGGAGTTTATTCTCTTCCGTAATATCAGATCCAATGCTATAGGCTAATCTGGCTTCTCTTAATGGTTCTTGATCCCAACAGCCAGAAAGGAATGAACTAGCACATAATATAAAAAGTAATTTAACTCTTTTTTTGAACATACTGTTCTCCTTTCTTATTTCTTATTACTGAATAAAGTAGAAATAAAAGAGGGAGAACAACTATGAAAATATAGGTGAACTTATCAGTGAAAGTTGAAATTACTTTTAATTCTTCAGGTGTATCTATAAATAAGGCTACACTAAAAGCAATAATACCAACGATTGGAACGGCCTTTTTATGATTAGCAAGGTTGAATATATGTCCAATTCCTATTGAGGCAGCACAGTAATAACTAGCAATAGAAGCGACAACTGTTATCATCCATATTGGTATGAATAGTAAATCAGTTCGGTCTATAATCCCGATATGCAAGGAGCGTAATAAGTAAGCAACTGGCTCTGGAATAAGTTCAACTTGTTTTGGACTGAATACGATAAAGCAAATCCAAACAGTAAAAGTATAAAAAAGCGTTACAAATCCATTAGCGATAGAAATGGCCTTCAGTTTTGCCACAGAACTGCCATTTACTTTTGGAAAAGCGATAAGAATAATTTCAAAACCATACATGGCTGTAATTGTTTCCTTGGATGCTTGAATTATATTCCACCATCCGGCTTCTGTAAGTGGAAAAATATAAGAAAAATCAGCTCGTGTGAGCCCAAGTGCAATTAAAAGTGCCATTGGGATAATAAGAATAGAAGCCATGACATAAAATCGTACAATCACTTTAAATGTATTATAGGCTACGTAGCAACAAGCTATTGTAAATAGTATGAGAATTGCAGACCAAGGGGTGGCTTGTAAGACCCATACTTTAATGACGTTACAAGCGTTTAACATGACGGTCATACCGATAAGAGTAAAATAAAAAACATAAAAAAAACCTAATAACTTTCCGATTTTATTACCAAATAGCATACAAACACTTTCATACATATCTGCATCAGGAAAGCGTTTTAAGAAAAGCCACATAAGTATAATAATAAGTTGAATTGCAAGACCAGCGATGAGAGCAGAAATCCACCCACCGCCTTTCGCAATGGGGTGAAGGCGGTTTGGTAAAGAAAGTATACCAACTCCAATTTGGCATTGAATAACGAAAAAGGTAAATTGAACAAGTGAAATTTTACTTTGCGTGTTTGTCACCGTTCTCATCCTCTCTCGTTACATGTTGTCGTTGCATTTTTTTCGGCTTTGGATCATGAGGGCGTTCCCAAAACGACCAAATTGGAAGTCTTACAAAAGAATCTTTCATATCTTTTATTCGCATCGGTGCAATAGGAGAAAGATATGGTGTATGAAATGAATGTAGCTGGCATAAATGAACGAAAGTTATAATTAGACCAAATGATATTCCTACGTACCCGAATATAGCAGCAAGAATCATTAATGGAAAACGAAGAATTCGAACTGCTGAACTCATATCGTTTGATGGAACGAGAAAAGATGAGATTGCAGTTAAAGCTACAACGATAATCATTGTGTAAGAAACGAGGCCGGCTTTTACGATTGCATCACCAATTACTAAACCACCTACAATACCGATTGTTTGTCCAACGCGGCTCGGCAGACGAATACCAGCTTCCCGTAATAATTCGAAAATCAACTCCATTAAGAGAGCTTCAAAAATAGGGGGAAGTGGCACTTTCTCTAATGAAGCTTTAATTGTATACACAAGTTCGAGCGGCAGCACATCAGGATGAAAAGCGACAGTTGCAATATATAAAGCTGGTAAGAGAAAGGCAATTAAAAAGCTTACTAAACGAATCATTCGGACGAAAGAACCGACAATCCAGCGGTTATTATAATCATCTGGTGATTGATAGAAAGCGAATAACGTAACAGGTACGATGAGCGCTGTTGGATCTCCGTCAGATAAAACAGCAACTCGTCCTTCCATTAAATTTGCTGCGACTCTATCTGGACGCTCTGTATTTAATTGCTGCGGAAATGGTGAGAAAGATGTGTCTTCTATAAATTCTTGTATATATCCTGGAGGCATAAGTGCATCTGTCTTAATCATTTCTAACCTTCTTTTTACTTCTACAACTAAATCGTCATTTGCTATGTTTTGCATATAAACAATTGCTACTTTCGTGTGCATCTCTTCACCAAGGATAAAATATTTAACGACTAAATTTGGACTCTTAATTAGTTTCCGTACGGAAGCTAAATTAGTAGCTAAATCTTCTACAAAACCAGAATGTGGTCCGCGTACAACACCTTCATTGTCAGGCTCTTTTATATCCCTTTTTAAAGATAAAGCTGTTTCGAAAATACAAAAACTGTCGACTTGTTCATGAAAATATAATGATTTTCCTTGTAATAAAAGTTGCACACCATAATTTAAATTTGTTTCTTTTTTCATATTTAATGTGGAAAAAGCTTTATCTAAAGGCAAATCCGACCGCGTTAATAATGGCTCAAGAGCCAATTGATGAATTAAATTTTGGTCTGCTAAAGATTCAATATATAAGATTGTTCCTTTTCCATTTTGGAAAGGGACATCTAATTTTTTTATATCATCTGAATGACAGAGCTTATTTTCAATGTAATTAATATTTTCCGGAAGTGATGGAAACATATGCTTTTTTTTATTATCTTGTTGTGAACTTTTCTGTTCGGCCATAATTTCCATCTCCTTTACCTTGAAATTGTTTCTGTTAATTTTTGTTGTTTGTGAGAAAATTATGCTTGGATTATTTGAAAAAAGTAGCTTGAAAGTTACGTTACGTCATCTTTTATACTAAAGAAAATAGGATATAGGGGATGGTATAGATGACTCTGAGGTATATGTGGGGATGGAAAGAAAGCGTATATTAGATTAGCGATATTAATATATATCTTTTGTACTATAGAGGATAAGCCTAGTGGTATGCATAATTACATCGTTTGATGAATAGGAAATTTATGAGAATCGATTTATACTAATATTGTGTCTTGCCTTTTTAGGTGTAGTACACAGCCGGTGATTGGCTAGTGGAGGTTTTTCCATTTTGCCAGTGCCGGTTTTTTGTTGGATAATAGAGAAAATATATAAGAAGGAAGGGATCGTTTTGAAAGATGTAGATTCTATTTCTATGAGAGAAAAAGTTGCTAGCTTTTATCTTTATTTCATTTCTTTTTTTGGTTTAATTACTATAACTATCTCTTTACTTGAAATTAAAATCCCTTCTCATCTAACAATACTAGTATTGTTAGTACTGTTTATGGGGATCACAGAGTATTTTCCTGTACGATTTTGGAGGGGAGTAAGTTCACTTAGCTTTCCGATTATTTATTCTATGCTTTTGTTGTTTGGGACACATATAACCGCGCTCGCTCTTGTATTTGTTACTTTAATTATTCATTTGCTTCGGCGTTCTCCAGTGGAAAGGATGCTTTTTAATAGTACACAGCATGCTCTTAGCCTTGTGTTAGCAGAATGGTTTTCTAGCAAATGTATGGTGTGGCTTGCCAGTGTAATAAATATGGAAGTTTTATATGAGAACTTATTATTTTTACTATTGTTTAGTATATTTTTCTGTTTTTTCAACAATCTCTTTTATGATTTACTAATGGTACTTCTTCCTCAGACATATTCGATACATCGATGGAATCAAAAAAATATATCAGTCTTTTTTTGTGAAAGTTTTTGTCTATTCTATGCCGTTCTTATACACATATTAGATAGCCAATATTCTTTAGAGCTAAAAGGAATTATTGTTTTGTTCTTTTTCTTCCCACTTGTGGCAATCTCTATCATTAGTTCATTTTCTGCACGAATACGGATGGAAAAAGAAAGATTGTACGAATTTTTTCTTATTACGACAGAAATAAGCCGTGGATTATCTGGAGGGAATCTTCAGCACATAAAAAAATCACTTAAAGGATTTCTAGGGATACAAGCATATGTATTATGGACAAAAGACGAGGGAGAATGGAATATACAGTTGAGGGATGGAAAATTGAAAAATGATATAACTGATTATTCCGACGAAAAAGGAGAATTCTGTGAAATAACTGAAAATACGGTTTTTAATAATTGGAAGGTTGGTACAGCACCAGGAGATGGGGTGTTTGAGGATGTTATACGTTCTTTAGTTTATTTCCCTCTTATTGTAAATAATGAGTTGATCGGGATGTTTGTTGCAGGTAAAAGTAGAGGTGCTGGTTTTTTCCCGGAAGATGTGCAGTTGTTAGCGACATTTTCCAACCAATTGGCTAACATAGTTAAAACAAGAATACTTATTTCTGAACAAGAAAAAAGGATGATTTTAGAAGAAAGAAATCGAATTGCACGCGAGATTCATGATGGTATTGCACAAGCTTTGGCTGGGGTGATATTTCAACTAGAGTCCGCTCAGAAAAAATACCATGATAAACCTATTGATATGCAGCAAGTAGTCGAGAAAAGTATAAAGGATTTAAGGGAAAGCTTAGGAGAAGTTCGCTATTCTATTTACGCTTTAAAGCCGTATCCCACACAACAATTAGGGCTTAAACAGGCGATAGCAAGTAAAATAAAATCTTTAAAACAAGAATATGAACTAGACATTACATATCATGAAAGAGGTCATTCACGTGCACTCAGCTTTTCAAAAGAAAGAGTTATTTTTGATACATTACAAGAGAGTTTACAAAACATTGTTAAACATGCACAAGCAGAAGAAATTGATGTTTTGCTAAGTTATCAAAGTGAGCACGTGCTTTTAAAGGTTAAGGATAATGGAGTTGGCTTTTCACTATTTGAGTCTATGGTTAAAACGAAGCATGAGCCACATTATGGTATATTACATATGAATGAACAAGCTGAACAACTAGGGGCTACTTTACAGATTGATAGTTCTTTAGGTAAAGGGACAGAAATTACACTGTTAATTCCAGATTCACAAACAAGGGGTGCGTAAAATGATTAAAATATTAGTAGTGGATGATCATGCTTTTTTACGAGACGCAATTCGGAGCATACTAGAGGTTGAATCTGATATGAAAGTGGTTGGAGAGGCGAGCTCTGGGGACGAGGTATTGGGAAAAGTAGAGGAATGTAGACCAGACTGTATTTTGATGGATATTAATCTTCCAGGGAAAAATGGAATTGAAGCTACGGGATTAGTGAAAAAAAAATATCCTAATTGCCGAGTACTTGTTTTTACAATGTATGAGCATGATGAGTATTTAATGGATGCGCTTCAGTCTGGTGCTGATGGTTATTTATTGAAGGATTCATCATCGGAGCAGGTAGTGGCAGCAATTCGAATGTTATATCAAGGCGATTCAGTTATTCATCCGCGTATGACGAAAAAATTAATTACATATCATCAACAAAAAATGAAATTAGAATCAAATGAAAATGAACTGACGGAACGTGAAAAGGAAATTCTTTTTGAATTAGTAAAAGGACTTAGTAATAAAGAAATTGCTGAAGCTCTATATATTAGTGATAAAACAGTTAAAATTCACATCAATAAAATTTTTAAAAAACTAAATGTAAAAAGTCGATCGCAAGCGGTGATTTATGCTGTTCGAAATCAATTGGTTCCGTTGGATTAAATAAGAGATGTTTAAAAGAACTATCGTGTTTCTTTATTCTATATTACAAAGAATAAAGGGCAAGGTAGTTCTTTTGTACTATTTGGGCATAGAATCATTAGAAAAAAATTACTCCTTTTGTTCAATATTCAGAAAAATCAAAATGTGAAATAATAAAAATAGAATTATTGCTTAACGCTACTAATAATTCATGTTGTAAATCATTGTAGTTGGAAACAATTTATGGGGGCTTTTATAGAAAGAAGATTAGAAGTGTGGGGATGGCGGTAGTAGTGTTGGAGATTCTCGATTATTTTAAATAGATTCAAGGTTGATAGAATTGCCAATGCTAAATAGGAGCTCAGAGGATTTATTTTAGAAAAAATAATTTTAATAATAAGGAGATGCGCTATGAAGAAGGGGAAATTCGGAAAAATACTTATCGGAACGCTAACTGTTGGTATGTTAATGTCTCAAGGAATTCCATATAACGTATTGGCAGAAGAGGTAAATACAACTACTTTAACTGGGATTGATGATGCAAACGCTATATTGAAGGGTCTTACAAAGGAACAACGTAATGCCTTAAAAACGTTAGATACAAAACAAGGTTTTGTTATTTCACCAGGCATCAATACAGCAAGTCCTGATAATGTGAATGTGATTGTAGAGTTTAAGCAAGCACCTAGCAAAATCGAGATGTTAAAACAAGCAGCTAAAGGGAAAAAAATAGCTCTTTCAACTGCGGAACAAAAGGTAGAAGCATCTCATAAAGAATTTAAATCAGAGTTTGAACAGCTTCAAAAGAATAAAGATAAAGGGACGAATTTTAAATCTGCCAAAATAACAAGAGAATATAAGAATGCTTTTAATGGTGTAGCAATTTCGTTACCTGCGAATATGATTGAAGACTTAGTTCGCACTGGTATTGTTAAGCGCGTATGGGAAGATAGTGAGGTCAAAATTGATTTACCGAAAGAAACAGCTAAAACGGCTGTCGAACCAAAAATGGCTGATAGTGTACCACAAATTGGTGTGGACAAGCTGCATGATGAAAAAATAACAGGTAAAGGAATAAAGGTAGGTGTACTGGACACAGGTATTGATTACAACCACCCGGATTTGAAAGATGCATATAAAGGATATCGTGCAAAGCAAGGTGAAGATCCAAGCAAAATAGATCCGAACTCAATAAAAGGATGGGACTTTGTTAATAATGATGCTGATCCAATGGAGACAACGTATAAGGATTGGCAAAACTCTGGAGGATATCCTGAGATTTATGATGGAAGTGCATATTATACATCCCATGGTACTCATGTAGCTGGAACAATTGCTGCAGACAAAAAGAATAATGTGGATTATGCAGTTAAGGGCGTTGCTCCAGATGTAGACTTATATTCATATCGTGTATTAGGTCCATATGGAAGTGGACAAACAAGCGGTATTCTTGCTGCGATTGATAAAGCAGTGAAAGACGATATGGATGTTATCAATTTATCACTAGGTGCGTCTATCAATGATCCTTTATATCCTACTTCTGTCGCAGTGAACAATGCGATGTTAGCTGGTGTTGTTACAGTAGTAGCAGCAGGTAATAGTGGTCCGGGAGAAGGTACCCTTGGATCACCTAGTGCAGCGGCACTTCCGATTACAGTTGGAGCAAGTGATGCTGCGATGACTATCCCAACGTTTTCCGCCAATGCAGGTGATTTACATGTGGATAAGATGATGCTACTTGGAAAAAGCTTTACTGATAAGATTGAAGATTTGAAAGGTCAATCCTTATCGGTTGTATATGCAGGGCTTGGGAAATCAGATGATTTTACAGGGAAAGATGTTAAAGGGAAGTTAGCTCTTATCCAACGCGGTGAGATTACATTTGATGAAAAAATTAAAAATGCTAAGGAAGCAGGCGCAAAGGCGGTAATTGTATACAACAATGTAGATGGTGAAATTACAAGTTATCTCGGGGAAAGTACGTCATCTATTCCATCGTTCCGCTTAACAAAAGTAGATGGTGAGAAATTACAAGCAAAAGCTGCACAAGGAGATGTGTCTTTAGCGTTTGGAGAACTTAGTAATATAAAAACAGAGGGAGATCACTTAGCTGATTTCAGCTCCCGTGGTCCTGCAACTAAAACAGATGATATTAAGCCAGATATTGTAGCACCAGGTGTGTCTATTTTCTCAACTGTTCCTGAATATATTAATGATCCAAAGGATGGAGAAAATTATCCGGTAGCGTATGGACGTATGTCAGGTACATCTATGGCAACTCCTCATACTGCGGGGGTAGCTGCACTCATTTTGCAAGAACATCCAACCTATAGTCCATTTGAAGTAAAAGAAGCACTTATGAATACCGCAGTTGACTTAAAAGAAGAGCGTTCTGTATTTGAGGTGGGCTCAGGACGAATTGATGCATATCGTGCAGTTCATGCAGATACATCTATCGAGGTTATCGATAAAACATCAAACGTTGTAGATGATGAAGAAGTAGAAATTGAAGAAAAAACAGGTTCTATTGCATTTGGGTATAAAAATCAACTTGAAAATGGGCCTATTAAAGATAGTCGAAAAGTCTTAATTAAGAACAGCAGTAAAACAGATGGGAAAGAGTTTAATTTAGAAGTAGAGTTTTCATCTACAAGTGTAGGTGTGCAAGATGCAGCGAAGAATGGTGTGRAGCTAAACGTACAAGATTCTATTAAAGTGGCTCCTGGTACATCAGGGGAAATTAGCCCTGAAATTATCATTCCAGAAAACGCTGAATTCGGTAGATATGAGGGATATATTCATATTTCAAATGAAAATAATGAAAAAGAAGTATATCAAGTGCCATTTGCAGTGAAGTTCACAGAAAAGGGGATTGAATCTGTAGATTTGCTGAGAGACGCAATGGCAACAGATGGGTCTAAATTCCATCCATTTATGGAAAGCCCAAGTTCACCGCTGACATTTAAATTAAATAGTCCTCTTGAAACCATTGATGCAGTTGTGAAAGATCGAAAAACAGGAAAGGCATTAGGAGTCGTTGGTACACTTAATGCAAGTAGTCTAACACCGAATGTTGAATATATGATGTTTTCTGGTATGGGAGGATATGTATTTCCGTTCACAGGAGATCCTGCCCATCCAATTGGGGATAAACCTGTTATGTTGCCTGATGGAGATTACGAATTGAACTTCGTTGGATATGATAAAGAAGGGAAATCTTATACAAAAGGCGATAGCATTATCATTGATAATGTCATACCTGAAATGAAATTTACGGATGTACAACCTGGTATTCATGAAGTAAATGATTCTATGTTCAAAGAAGAAGATGGCCAGCGGGCATTATGGGTGCATGGTAATGTTTATGATTCTACAGTGGATGCATTAAAGGCAAAAGGCCTGCAGTATGACCAAAAAGCTAATCAAATTGTATATTATCAGAACTCGGCCTTTCCATCAGGTTGGCTGAATACAATTCAGGCCAATGGTGACTTTAAATTTGGAGTACTTCCAGAAGAAATAAATGAACCGTTAAATTTAAAATTATTTGGATATGACCTCGCAACTGCAGGGAATATGGCAACTGGATATAAAGATTACGTCTTTGTAAAAGAAGGGACAGAATACGCTGTTCCAAGTTATGACAAAGATAAAATAAAATTAGGAGAAAAAATTAAGTTAACTTTAAATCTCAATAATGTAAAACAACTTACGGCAGGTACATTTGAAATCCCTTATGATAAGCAGCTATTTAAATTTACAGATGTGAAACCAAATTCAGCGCTTACGGAATATGCAAAACAACATGGATTAAACTTGACATTAGAAGATCCGGCTATAAATACAGAAGGAACTTGGGAAAACAAGGTGAAAGTTGGCGCATCATTGGAAGGAAAAGAATTTAAAGGATTAGATGGAGATACACCATTTTTAGATGTTACATTCGAAATGACGAGCGATGAATATTTTAATAATTTAACTGCATTTGGAGCAGATAAGTTCTCTTATATAAAAGCTGGTGCATCAGAAGGTACTGAGATTCCTGTGTTTAAAGATAAATCTTTTGCTATTGTTTCGAAGCATTCAACAGTTACAGGATATATTGGTCCAGAAGCTTTCTTGAATGAAGAGGGGTATTTAGGTAAGAATGATTACACAAAACTAGGAGCAAAAGTTTACGCAGTTGGCAAGGATGGAAAGAAATATACAGGAACGGTTAATGATAATGGGCAATTTGAAATTCATAGTGTTCCTGTAAGCGATAAAGAATATGATATTTTCGTAGAAATGCCGGGTCATTTAAATAGTAAATTAACTACAAAAATAGGGAAAATGCAAGATGGAGAATTAGTGGGACAAAACTTTAGAGCCGATATGGATGACAACCTTGCAGGTGATGTAAACGGCGATAAAATGGTGGATATTCAAGATGCTAGAATAGCAGCTCTTTCATATGAAAAAGGAAAAGTGGCTGCAAAAGATGGAGATGTCAATCAAGATGGTGTTGTAAATGAAACAGATATTCGTTTTATCGAGAAGAATTTCTTGAAAAAGGGTCGAGATGCTAAAGAAAATCAGAAGCCGAAAGAAAATGTAGGGCCAGTGACGTTAGATAAAATCTTACGTTCTATTGGTTTAGAACCCAAAAAATAAGTGGACAAACTTCTAGAGTAAATAAAGCAATAAGACAATGAATATAAAATTAAATGAGATTGGCTAACAAATAACCGGTAATGATTTACGGTAACATTACCGGTTATTTTAAAAGTAATAGTCGTTTGGGTACATGAAGTAACTAGTTTAAAGTTAGTTCGCTTTCGTTGTGGGACAAGGTAGTTGCTTAATTATTATTGTTTGTGGGCTGGAAATAAGGTTTGTAGTTTAAACTTTAAAAATAGGGGGACTTGTGAAATGAGTATTAAGAAAAAACTTGGTATGGGTGTTGTAACTGCAGCGCTTGGCTTATCTTTAATTAGTGGGGGAACATATGCGTATTTTAGTGATAAGGAAGTATCACAAAACACGTTTGCAGCCGGTACTTTAGATTTGAGTGTTAATCCTGAAGTTGTTATTAATGTCGACAATATTAAACCAGGTGATGAAATGGAGCGTGGTTTTCAATTAGTAAACAAAGGAACCTTAGCAATAGGAGATGTGAAACTTCTGACAGATTACAGTGTAATCGATGCTAAAGGAGATAATGGAAATGCTGATTTTGGTGATCATATCCGTGTTGATTTCTTGTGGAATTTGGATAAAAATGAGGTTCCAATTTGGTCTACTACATTATCTGAATTAAAGGTAGCTACGCAAAACGGAAGTATTCCTGATCTTGTACAAAAAGGTGTTGTAGACCGAGAAGGAAATGGACTTGCTCCTGGTGATGATGATACTTTCTACGTAATGTTCACATTTGTAAATAACGATGAAGAGCAAAATGTATTTCAAGGAGATTCATTGAAGTTAAATTGGACCTTCAACTCAATGCAGACAAAAGGTGAAGAGAAATAAAGATAAATATTATATATGAGAATGAATTGATGAAGAATTGAGGAATAGAATTTTTAATAGTGTAAAGGTTGATTGAGTGAATCAACCTTTTTTATTTTGTGAGAAAATTATGCTTAGATTATTTGAAAAAAGTAGCTTGAAAGTTACGTTACGTCATCTTTTATACTAAAGAAAATAGGATATAGGGGGATGGTGTAGATGACTTTAAAATGTATGTGGGGATGGAAAGAAATTTTATATTTATTTGTTTTCGTATTTCTGATTGTACCAGTAATGATTGAATCTCTTTTTTATGATTATGCTTTAAAAATACTAGGGAACTCATTATATGCTGGAGTATTAATGGGACTTATAATGGCAGTGATATTTACGTTTGTAGTTTATCTTTTTTGCATAAAAAGATATAAACTGTCGTGGAAAGATATTGGAATTCGGAAGCTTTCATGGAAAGATTTCTTGTGGACATTTGTAGCGGTTATTTCTTTGATTGTAGTTAGTATTGGTGTATTAATGATAATGGAGAAACTGGGGATTTCTTTTGAAAATAGTAAAACGGAGACGATCCAAAATGATAAATCAATATATGCGTTCTGTATCGCGGTAATTGGAGCAGCAGTTATATCACCAATCTATGAAGAAATTTTATATCGAGGTGTTTTTTATACGTTTTTTCGTGATAGATATGGCATATGGGGCGGGGTGATTATAAGTTCAATAATATTTACTGTTGTTCATATTCCAACATATAACACATTACCGGTGAATTTTTTAAGCGGTGTAGTATTCGCGTGGTTATATGAAAAAACAAATTCTATTTTATCGGCTATGATTGCACACGCACTATTTAATTTCATAGCAGTACTTCTTACATTTATGTCGAATTAAGAAGATATATAGGAGGGATACAAATGGAAATAGCGGTAGAACGTGTTTTTACGAATGAAATTTTAGCAAGAGCAGCAAAGGCATATCATGTAACGGTGGAAGAAAAGCCACTTGGTGATTTTGAAAATTATATTTTTAAGGCGAAGGGTAAAAATAATGAAGATTACGTATTACGCTTAACTCATTCTTCTCATCGTTCTAAAAAAGAGGTAGAGGCCGAACTAGATTTTTTACGGTATGTTGCGGAGCATGGGGCGAAAGTGGCGGGACCTCTTAATTCAATATCTCAAAATCTTGTAGAAGAAATTGGAGCGGAAGATGGCACTTTCTTTTTCGCGTCTTTATTTACATATGCAAAAGGTGAGCAAGTAAAAGGAGAAGAATCGCCTTATTGGGGAGATGCTTACTTTGAAGCGTGGGGAAAAGCGATTGGACAACTGCACCGCCTTACAATGGATTATCCTAAAACAGACTACCGTGATACGTGGGAAGAGGATGAAAGTAGCATTGTTAATGGATTAGAAGATGAGAAGGTGAAAGGGATTGCCACTGTATTAATGGATGAAATAAAGGCTCTTCCAATCGAAAGAGAAACGTTTGGCCTTATGCATGGCGATATTCATCCAGGTAATTTTCATTATGATGGAAAAGGGCTAACAATCTTTGATTTTGATGACGCTGCCTATAATTACTTCATTCATGATTTGGCAATGGTTCTTTATTACTCTGTTCTTTTTACACCGTGGACATTGGAGAAAAAGACGGAATTTGCTCGTAAACAGTTACAAGTGTTAAGAAAGGGGTACGAATATGAGCACAGGCTGGCGGATAGTTGGTATGAATCGTTACCGTTATTTTTACGGTTACGTGATATAGGCCTATACGGTACGCTTCAAAAGAAATTTAAGGGGAAAGATATGCCAGAGGATTTTCAAAAGTTATCAGATGAGTTGTATGAAAGAATTATAAAGCAAGAGGCAATAGTGAATATATAATACAGATATAAGGGAACAAAGTATATAAAATAAATATATACTTTGTTTTTTTATACAAAAATATGTTTACTTTATTAAAATAATATTGTTATAGATTCGGTATACACTTATAATTTTATATATATTCTGAATATTCTTTATAAAGAAGGAGGAGGAAAGTTGGAATCTATCGTAAGTTGGATAAATAATATTGTTTGGAGTCCAGCACTTGTCTATTTATGTTTAGGAGTAGGTCTATATTTTTCCATTCGAACAAGGTTTTTACAAGTAAGACATGTAGGAGAAATGGTGAAGCTTACATTTAAGGGAGAAAAGTCTGATGCGGGTGTTTCTTCGTTCCAAGCGTTAGCACTTTCGTTATCAGGGCGCGTTGGAACCGGAAATATTGCCGGTGTTGCAACGGCTGTTGCCTTTGGTGGTCCAGGCGCTGTATTTTGGATGTGGGCGGTAGCCTTTCTAGGAGCTGGTTCTGCATATGTAGAATCGACGCTTGCACAAATATATAAGACTAAGCATCAAGGGCAATTCCGCGGTGGTCCTGCTTATTACATTGAAAAAGGACTAGGTGTTAAATGGTACGCATTAGTGTTCGTCGCAGCGACAATTCTTGCAACAGGAATGCTGCTTCCAGGTGTTCAAGCGAATAGTATTGCTGTAAGTCTAGAAACAGCTTTTGGTATTAATACTTCTGTATCCGGGGCGGTATTAGTAGCGGCATTAGCACTTATTATTTTTGGTGGAGTTAAGCGAATTGTTAACGTAGCGCAAGTTGTAGTACCGTTTATGGCGCTTGGCTATATTTTAGTAGCTTGTGTAATTGTAGGTATGAATATCGAAAAACTACCAGACGCTTTCATGTTAATTTTAAAAAGTGCATTTGCATTAGAAGCAGCTTTTGGCGGGATTATTGGTTTAGCAATTTCTTGGGGTGTAAAACGTGGTATTTATTCAAACGAAGCAGGGCAAGGAACTGGGGCCCATGCAGCAGCAGCTGCTGAAGTATCGCATCCAGCTAAACAAGGGTTAGTACAAGCATTTTCCGTTTACATTGATACATTATTTGTTTGTTCAGCAACAGCATTTATGATGATTATTACAGGCATGTATAACGTATTTGATGCAAGCGGAAAAAACTTTATCGTCAATAAATTAAATGGTGCACAGCCAGGTCCTGGTTATACACAGGCAGCAGTAGAATCTGTTTTCCCTGGATTTGGAAACGGTTTCGTAGCAATCTCTTTACTATTCTTCGCATTTACAACAATTATGGCTTATTACTACATTGCAGAAACGAATATAGCTTACTTAAATCGTGATAAAGACCGTCCTTGGATGTCTATCGTACTAAAGTTTGTATTCTTAGGAGTTGTATTCTACGGTTGTGTAAAAACAGCAGAAACAGCATGGGCTTTAGGAGATATTGGTGTAGGAATTATGGCATGGGTTAACATTATTGCGATTCTATTATTACAAAAACCGGCATTGATCGCATTAAAGGATTATGAAAATCAGAAAAAAGAAGGAAAAGATCCAGTGTTCGATCCGCAGAAATTAGGAATTAAAAATGCTGATTTCTGGGAGCATGAATACGGGAAAGACAAGAAAGAAGAAGTATCTTAAGAGAATAGAACTGAAGGAGCAAAGGGAAATCCCTTTGCTCTTTTTTATGGACAAAATGAAGATGAAAGTTATTTTTTTGCCTATTTTTGAATATAAAAAGAATGTACATGCTTTGTTTAGGAGAGGGGGAGTATGGTGATAGAGTTTCGTAATGTAAATAAATATTATGGTAACTTCCAAGTTTTGAAAAATATTAATGTGCAAGTGAAAAAAGGTGAAGTGGTAGTAGTTGTTGGTCCTTCAGGATCAGGAAAAAGTACATTGCTTCGGTGTATAAATCAGTTAGAGGCGATTACTGATGGAGAGTTAATCGTACAAAATACAGACGTACACAATAAAAAAACAGATATGAATGAATTACGCCGAAATATTGGTATGGTCTTCCAGCATTTTTACTTATACCCACATAAAACAGTTCTGCAAAATATTACACTAGCACCAATTAAAGTAAATAAAACTTCAAAAGAAGAAGCAGAAAAAACAGCGATGGTTTATTTAGAGAAAGTAGGAATCCCGGAGAAGGCAGGTGTATATCCTCATCAATTATCCGGAGGTCAACAGCAAAGGGTAGCTATTGCTAGAGGGCTCGCGATGCAACCGAAAATTATGCTATTTGATGAGCCTACGTCCGCTCTTGATCCAGAGATGATCGGAGAGGTGCTTGATGTTATGAAAGCGCTGGCTAAAGAAGGAATGACGATGGTCGTCGTCACACATGAGATGGGATTTGCACGTGAGGTAGCAGATAGAATTTTATTTATGGATGACGGTCAAATTATCGAAGATACAACACCATCACAATTTTTTGCAAATCCTGAACAAGAAAGAGCACGTCTATTTTTAAGCCGGGTATTAAATCATTAAAGGAGGAATTTCATGCTTAAGATGAAAAAGTTGTTTACCCTAATCGTATTCTCATGTTTATTCGTGTTTATTGTTGCTGGGTGCGGGGGGAAAAAAGACGAGGCGAAAGAAACGAATACGAAGCAAGGCGGAGCTGTTGAGCAAATTAAGAAGCGCGGGAAGTTAGTAGTTGGAGTGAAGAATGATACGAATTTATTTGGATTGAAAAACCCTTCAACAGGGCAAGTAGAAGGATTCGATATTGATATCGCGAAGGCACTTGCGAAAAAAATTCTTGGTGATGAAAAGAAACTAGAGCTGAAAGAAGTAACGTCTAAAACACGTATTCCGATGCTGAAAAATGGTGATATTGATGCAATTATTGCGACAATGACAATTACGGAAGAACGCAAAAAAGAAGTAGATTTCTCAGATGTATATTTTAAAGCAGGACAATCGTTACTTGTGAAAAAAGGAAGCAATATTAAGAGCATTGATGATATAAAACAAGGCGTTAAAGTATTAGCTGTAAAAGGATCAACATCTACAAATAACATTCGCCAAAAATCACCAGAAGCAACAGTATTAGAGTTTGAGAATTATAGTGAGGCATTTACAGCGTTAAAAGCAGGTAAAGGCGATGTTTTAACTACAGATAATGCGATTCTTTACGGAATGGCAAAACAAGATTCTAATTATGAAGTTGTAGGGAAAATTTTCACGGATGAACCGTATGGAATTGCAGTACAAAAAGGTGCAGACGATTTAACGAAAGAGATTAATAGTTTATTAAAAGATATGAAAGCGAATGGAGAATACGATAAATTGTATGAAAAATGGATTGGTCAAAAACAAGAGAAGTAAAATGAAACTTTATTTCTCGTGATGAATAGTAAGAGTGAGAGGATGAGAGTACTCATCCTCTTCTTGTAAAGAAAGAGGGGAGAATATGTGCCTGATTTTTCTATATTAACGAATAACATTGATATGTATTTAGAAGGATTTAAATATACGGTTATGTCTAGTGTAGTTGCACTAATAGGAAGTTTTGTTTTAGGAATTATTATGGCAGTGATGCGAATTTCACCTATTCGTATTTTGAATTGGATTGGCTCTGCCTATGTAGAGTTTGTTAGAAATATTCCACTCGTATTAATTGCATTCATTTTCTATTTTGCTTTGCCTGTAATAGGAATTACTTTCAACGGTTTTGTAGCAGGGACAGTTGCGCTTACAGTTTATACAGCGGCTTTTATTGCGGAAGTAATTCGTGCTGGTATTTTATCAGTCGCGAAAGGTCAAATGGAAGCAGCACGTTCTTCAGGATTAACTTATACGCAAGCGATGTATCATGTCGTCTTACCTCAAGCGATGAAAATCGTCATTCCTCCTCTAGGAAATCAATTTCTCAATTTAGTAAAAAACTCTTCAATACTCGGAATTATTGCTGGAACGGATTTAATGTATCAAGGAGACTTAATTTCAACGAAGACGTTCGTTACGTTTGATGTATATATATTTGTCGGGATGTTTTATTTAGTATTAACAATTCCGCTAAGTATGCTAGTGCGTTATTTAGAAAAACGCTTGGCAAAGGAGGCGGTATAAATGGATTTTAAAGGAGCGATAACAGGTGATCATATCCTCTTTTTATTAAAAGGATTACTCATAACGTTAGAGGTAGCGCTCATAGCAATTGTACTTAGCTTTATTATTGGTAGTGTAATAGGAATATTGCGCTATACGAAAATACCTGTCGTCTCACAAATATTAGGCTTTATCGTGGAAGTCATTCGGAATTTACCGCTACTTTTAATTATATTTTTTACGTATTTTGCACTTCCGGAAGCGGGATTGAAGTTAGAAATTATAACAGCTACAATTGTTGCTTTAACAATATTTGAAGCGGCAATGATATCTGAAATTGTTCGAAGCGGTCTATTATCTATCGAAAAAGGGCAGATTGAGGCTGCAAGGTCTTCTGGATTAACGTATGTGCAAGCGCTTTGGCATATTATTTTGCCGCAAGCATTAAGAAGAATGGTCCCCCCGCTTGTTAGTCAATTTATTTCATTGTTAAAGGATACGTCATTAGCAGTTGTTATATCATTGCCAGAGCTTATGCATAATGCTCAAATTATTAGCGGGCAGAATGTAAATTATATGATTCCGACATTTATACTAGCAGCCTGTATGTATTTTGTTGTAAACTACGGTTTATCAATTTTATCTAGAAGATTAGAAATACGTTAACTCTTACAAAAAAATGTAAGAGTTTTTTCCTTATAAATCCTTTTTTTCCTCAAATTAGTATTACGAGCTCTTAATATTTGAATTTTTATATTGTTTTATCAGAAAAGTTTTAATTTTATATAGAAATTGTAATCGCTTTCGTGTATATTTTTATTATCAGAAAATTTTAAAAAGAGATAGGGGTACTTGTAGGGGGAGGATTAAGATGCAGCAAACAACGAATGAGCAATTACATCGTACGATGAAGAGTAGACATTTATTTATGATCGCACTAGGTGGTGTAATCGGAACTGGTTTTTTTCTAGGTTCAGGTTACACCATTAATCAGGCTGGACCAGGGGGAGCCATCCTTTCATATTTAGTGGGCGGGTTTATTATGTATTTAACAATGCTTTGTCTTGGAGAGCTAACGGTAGCAATGCCAGTTTCAGGATCTTTCCAAAAGTATGCGACGAAGTTTATTGGACCAGGAACTGGATTTATGATCGGTTGGCTATACTGGATTGGATGGGCAGTAACAGTAGGATTAGAATTAACGTCGATCGGTTTAATGATGAAAAGATGGTTTCCGAATGTTGATGTTTGGGTATGGTGTCTCGTATTCGGAGTTATTTTATATGCTTCAAATGCAATATCAGCGAAGAGTTATGCTGAATTAGAGTTTTGGTTCTCTAGTATTAAAGTAGTTACAATTATTGCATTCATTCTACTTGGTGGTAGCGCATTACTAGGATTTTTACCATATGACGGAAAAGAAGCAGCGCCTCTTTTCTCTAACTTTGTAAGTGATGGTGGGCTATTCCCAAATGGACTAGCCGCAGTGCTTCTTACGATGATTACAGTTAACTTTTCCTTCCAAGGAACAGAGTTAATCGGGATTGCAGCAGGAGAGAGTCAGAATCCTGAAAAAACAATTCCACGCGCAATTCGTAATACAGTATGGCGCATTATGTTATTCTTCATTTTAACAATGACAATTTTAGTAGGGTTAATTTCTTGGAAAGAAGCAGGGATAATTGAAAGCCCATTCGTAGTTGTATTTGATAAAATCGGTATTCCATATGCAGCTGATATTATGAACTTCGTTATTATTACAGCTCTTCTATCTGTAGCGAACTCAGGGTTATATGCAGCAACGCGTATACTATGGTCACTTGCAAATGAAGGAATGGCACCAACTTCTTTCAAGAAAGTAAATAAACGTGGTATTCCGATTACAGCGTTAGTCGTAACGATTGCTGTAGCGGCGTTATCTTTATTAACAAGTTTCCTTGCAGAAGATACAGTATATATGTACTTATTATCTATAGCTGGTTTATCTGCTGTTTCAAGTTGGATCATTATTGCTTTATCGCAACTTCGTTTTAGAAGTCAGTATTTAAAAGGCGGAGGAAAATTAGAGGACTTAAAGTATAGAACACCACTATACCCGCTTGTTCCAATTTTAGCTTTAATTACAAATAGCATCGTTGTTATTAGTTTAGCGTTTATTCCAGAACAACGAATGGCGTTATATTGTGGTATTCCATTTATCATTTTCTGCTACATATATTATTATATAAATAAGAAACGGCAGAAACCGATGAAAGTGGAGATGGAAGCAAAGTATGAAAATAAAAATTAAGCATGATGATATAGAGGCAGATTTATCGTATGGTCAATTAGCGATTGGGAAAGAAAACGGATATTCACCGTTACAATTACTCGTTTCTTCTATCGCAGGATGTAGTGCAATTGTTTTTCGAACGATTTTAGAAAAGAAACGTATTGCATACGATACGCTTACAATTGAAACTGAAATTGGTAGAAGTGAAGCTTTATCAAAACCAGTTGAAAGTGTTCATTTGCACTATAAAATTAAAGCAGAGAACATTACAGAAGTACAATTAGACAAGGCACTGCAACTTGCGGTGAAAAATTGCACAATTGTTCAATCTGTAAAGGATAGTATAAAAGTTACAGAAACAATTGAATTAGTAAAGTGAAACATAAAAACGTGAGAATAGGGCGCTCACGTTTTTATGTTTTTGGCAGACGGAATTACAATTTGTCAAAATGGTGGAATCTTTAACGAGTTAACTCATTATCACATGCATATTGTACCGAGATATAAAGAGCGTTCGTTTGCTGAGTTTTATACGGTGCAGCCAGGAGAACAGCAGAATCATAACTTTGAAGAGACAAAGAATTTATTAAAAGAAGCAATAGAGAAAATAATACATAGCGAAAAGGTGTAAGAGGAGTTTTCTTAGGGGGACAGTTAGGGAAATATTAATAAAGAAAAGCCCAATTTCTCAGTTAAAATAGAGAAATTGGGCTTTTCTTTATTCTATTATTTAATTTTATCTATTAAAGAATTCTGCAGTGTCACAAAGTATATCGCTCATTCGTTATATAGAATGAGAGGAGGAATTATATGAAAGTTACAAACAAAGATTACGAAAAGATGGAAGAGCTATATGAGTTGTACGAACAAAAAATTTATTATGTAGCTTATTCTATTTTAAATAATATTCAGCAGGCTGAAGATGCGGTTCAAGAGACGTTTATTACTCTTTATAAGAACTTGGAAAAGCTCCATAGCTTGAGCACTGAAGAGCTTAAACGATACATTTTGAGGGTCGCGAAAAACAAGGCGATTGATAGTTACCGGAAAAATAAACGACATGAAACGTTTTTAGAAGAATATGAAAGAGAATCAATAGAAGCAGTAGATGAAAATATTGAAGAGTGGGAAAAACGTAAAATGTCTGAGGTTCAAATTGATACATTGCTAACAGAATTAAGTGAATCTAACAGACAGGTGTTTAAGTATAAAGTCTTCTATAACTTAACGTATCAAGAGATTTCAAGTGTTATGGGAATAACCGAGGCTAATGCCCGCAAGCAGTTTGAACGCGCTCGAAAACGAGTCCAAAATATTATAGGAGGTATACAACATGACGAATTCAAAGAACTCCAAAAAAATATATGAACTTGCTGAAAAAATTGCTTTAGATGATTTTGATAAACTCGAAGAACAACATGAATTTTCACATACATATACGCGCAAAAAGAAATTGTTTATGGAGGAAATGAAGCTGAAAGATGGAAAACCACAGACAAAGCGAAAAAGACATCGCATGTTAATCGCTGCTGCCTGCTTATTGATTGGCATGCCGACAACCGTTTTTGGTGCAGTAAAAGTCTATAATATGATTGTTCAAAAACAAAATTACGAAGTAAATGTTTCAGTAACGAATAAAGAATCGAAAAATATTGATAAGTGGTATAAGTTGAGAGTTGGTAAATTACCAGAAAATATGGAAGCAATTGATGACTCGGCTATGAAATATTCATTTAAAGATAACGACGCAATGGGTGGATTTTCATTCGCTCTTTGGAGAGTGGGGGGAAATGCGGACTTTCAAACTTTATATTCAAAAAGCTATGAAGAAAAAGAGATAAATGGCAGGAAAGCAGTAATTGTTCATAAAGAAACTGGAAACAACAATGTAATGTTTGATAGGAAGGTCTTTCTCTTTTTTGAGAAAGAAGGGATTATGTTAGAAAGTTTTATTGGATCAGATGTAAATGAAGAACAAATGATGGATGTGTTAGGGAACATTTCACTTGAGCCTACGTCAAAAGAAAAGGCAGCACATATAACAGATTATGATAAAAAGTATTTTAGTGAAGCGGATGAACCTAAAAAAACTAAGGTGATTCCCTTGAAAAAAGATAGTAAACGACTATTTCACATAGGACAAAAGGTTCCAGTAACGATATCTATGGATAACAGCCAAATTGAATATGTGATAGAAAAAGTTGAAGTTTTTGATTCGATTAAAGATTTTAAACAAGAGAACTTTAATGAACTTGGCTTAGGGATATTAAGCAAGAAGAAGGCTTTAGATCAGACGGGAAAATTGCTATCGTACAGACGGGATGTATATAAATTAGGGAATGGTAAAGATTCAATTGATACATTAGTAGATTCGAAATTAGTTAATGTTAAATTTGTCTACTTGACAACAACAGTGAAAAATATAGGTAAACAGGTGACAGAAGAAATCTATATGCATCCATCTATAAAACAGCTTAAATTTGAAGGGAATGCATGGAACTACGCTAAAGAAGAGGGAATGGACGCAACGCGTATTATGACGGGCGAAGTTGATTACTTGGAACCTCACGGAGACGGGAAAAGCTTTTATAATATTGGTAGTATTACACCAGGACAAACGGTAAAGGTTAATTTAGGTTATTTTGTAGATGAGGATAAACTAGATTCAATCTTCCTCGATGCCTTCCATTACAGTGGGTTTGGCGGTACTGAGAATATGAATGAGAAAAATCGTTGGTGGTTCGATATTCGTCAATAGTAAACAAATTAGGGACAAATAGACAAAAAAAGCTGCTTATATTTAGCAGCTTTTTTCGTCTTCATACATATGTAAAACCTCTTTTGCACGTATACGTAAACCATTTATCAATTCTTTCGGTTCTAAAACTCGTGCATCTTTTCCAAGTCTATAAAATAAAGGGGTAATAAAGTTAATTTCACCTTTATCAATTGTTGAATGTATATAACCTGTCCCGTCTTCGTTTACTACCACGAATTCTTCAAGGTAAGGAACGCTTTTACATTGGCGCACGCCTTCTGTCGTTAATAAAACATGTAATTGGATAGGAGTGTGTACTACGTTAGAGTTAGATTCGAACCATTCTTCTAAATTCATGAACGTATCTTTATTTTCTTCTGTTGATAATATAGAAGGAATACGATCAACGCGATACAGTAATACCTTTTTTTTACTAAAGTCATAGGATGGCAAATACCATAAACCGTCGTGAGCATATACACCGATAGGATGAACATGTTTTGTTTTAATCCCCGATTTAGACTCGTATTGAAAGTGTAAGTTTTTATTTTCAATAGCCGCTGTTAATACTTCGTTTAAAAATGTTGTCTCAATTGTTCTCTTCGGATTCCAAAAAGCGATATAAGAACGTATTTTATCAACTTTAGCTTTCGCATCATTTTGTAGAGAGCTATACAGTTTATGAGTAACAGAATTGATTTCTGTATTAAAAGGCAAGTTACGATAGTAGCTTAAAGATTGGAAAGCAAAAAAGATGGAGACCGCTTCTTCTTCGGTAAATAAAATGGGGGGAAGCATGCTGTTTGTTAATACTTTATATCCCCCGTTGCGACCTTGTTCAGCGTAAATGGGTAACCCCATATCACTTAAATCTAAAATATATCTATGGACCGTACGAACGGAAATATTAAATTCATCAGCTATTTCTTGAGCTGTAAATGTTTTTTTCGTAGAAGCAAATATAAGAATGTCTAGTAAACGTTTTGCTTTTGACAAGGATATCACCTTTTTCTTTTTTAACATGACATAAGTTGTCATGTTTTATGGTTAGTATAGTGCTTATAAGATGATTTTATCAATAGAAGCTGTAAGGAGGAAAAGATATGTCACGTGAAATTGTTTTATTTATTGCAGCGAGCTTAGATGGATTTATCGCGAAAGAAGATGATGATTTAGAGTGGTTAATGGAAACAGAAGGTGAGGGAGACAACGGTTATACAGAAATGTACGAAACAATTGATACGATAATTATGGGAAAGAGAACGTACGATTATGTGGTAGAGCATACGGAAACATTCCCGTACCTAGATAAAAAATGTTATGTTTTTTCTAATTCAGAAAAAGGTTCAAACGAACATGTAGAGTTTGTAAATGAAGATGTATTAGAGTTTACAAAAAGGTTGAAAGAGCAGGAAGGATTTAAAATATGGATGGTCGGTGGAGGGAGTCTACTGAGAGAGTTCTTTAAGAATAATTTAATTGATGAATATGTTGTTACGATTACACCTCACATATTAGGTTCTGGAGTTCCGTTATTTAAAGAAAAGAACCCGGAAATTCATTTAACTTTAACGGATACGAAACGTTTTGGGCAATTCGTAAATTTATATTATAAAGTAAAGTCCTAAAGGATAAGAAAACACGACTATTGATGATAGTCGTGTTTCTATATAGATGGCAATGAAATTGTAAAGCAAGATCCGTGATCAATTTCACTTGTGACAGTAATATTCCCGCCGTGTAGTTCTACGATTTCTTTTACGATGGAGAGCCCTAAACCAGTGCCTCCTGTAGCTCTAGAGCGCGCTTTATCAACACGGTAAAAGCGATCGAAAATGTGAGGGAGGTCTTCAGGCGGAATACCTTCTCCCTTGTCCTTAATTTTGATGGAAATATGTTTATGTTCTTCTGTAACAGAAATATTAATATGAGAATGTTCTTTTGAATGTCTATACGCGTTATTTAAAATGTTAGCCATAACTTGTTCAAAGCGTTGCTCATCTAGCTTTACTAAGAGTGAGGAAGGACATGTGAAAACAACTTTAATTTGTTTTTCTCCGTACATCACATTTATTTTTTCAGTGATGCGAGTAAGGAAGGTGTGTAAATGCACTTCCTGTACTTGAATGAAAAAGTTATGCTTTTCCATTTGAGCGAGTGAAAATAAATCTTGAACTAAGTTTGTAATATAATCAGACTCGTCTTTTATAATGGATAAGTATCGTAAACGTTGTTCTGGGGGTGTGTTTTCTTTTAATGCAATGTCAGCATAACCTCTTACGTACGTTAATGGTGTTCGTAATTCGTGAGCAACACTTGCTAGAAATTCACTTCGCTCTGTTTTCATGTAATGTAAATCATTTGCGAGAGTTTGGATAGATTGTGCTAGTTCACCAATTTCGTCATTTCGAGTAGTTGTTAATGAAACGGATAAATCGCCCTTACTCATTTTTTCAGTCGCTTGTTTCATGTGTAACAATGGTTTTGTTAACAAACGTGATAATAGAAAAATGGTGATGGCTGTTAATAGGAAAGTAATGACTCCAGCGATAATGAATTGCCGTGTGAGCCCGTTAACCATTTCTTCGATTGATTCCGTCCCGAGAAACATATATACATAGCCTTCCGTTTTTCCTGCCACTACAATTGGGCTAACTGTACATATATAATTAGATGTTTTCCAATGATTCTCTATAATTGCTCCATCATGATCTGTTCGTGTTTGCATTCCTTCAATATGTTTTTTTATAGTAGTATTTATTTCATTGGATTTAGCTAGTATTTCCTTATTTGCATTTGTAATAATAACAGTTGTTTCAGCTTCGGATTCCATTAAAGCAACATGGGAGATTGTTTGCCTGTCAAAATATTTTTCAAGGACATCTCGGTGACTATTTCCACGCTTTAATAAAGCAGTCATTTCTTCATTCACTCTATTGTTTACAAGGCTATAATAGAGCAAGACAAATAGAACACTTTCGATTAAAAGTGTAACAATTAGAAAATAAAATCCGAGTTGAATAGAAATTCGCTTCATCGTTTTGCTCCTTAGTTTTCAATATCAATCCATCGATATCCTACTCCGTAAACAGTTTTTAAATGGTGATCAATGGGGAAATTTACTTTTCGTAATTTATCACGTAAATTACGAATATGTGAATCGACTGTTCTATCTTCTGTATTTGTATTTAATCCCCAAATTCGTTCAATGAGCTGATCACGGCTTAATACGTAGTTCACATGACGTAAAAATAATCCGAGTAAAGAGAATTCGATTGGGGTGAGAAGAAGTTCTTCATTATGGACAGAAATGAAATGCTTGGCCTCATCCCATAAAATGCCGTGATATTGGATTTGTGCATGTTGATTGGTTCGGCGTAAAACAGCTTCAATTCTTGCGAAGAGCTCCTCTTCGTGGAATGGTTTCGTCACGTAATCATCTGCTCCAAGTTTTAACCCTTGAACGACATCTACCGTCTGATCACGAGCAGTTACCATAATGATAGGAACGTTACTAAATGATCGAATTCTTTTGCAAGTTTCCCACCCGTCCATCTTTGGCATCATAATATCGAGTAAAACAAATTTGAAGTTTCGATTTTCTATATGTGAAATAGCTTCTTCTCCGGATGCTGCACATACGCAGTTATATCCGATTGGAGTAAGATAAAGCGTTAATAATTCAAGCATTCTCGGTTCATCATCTACGAGTAGTATATCGATCATAGAGTACCTCCGCATTTGTAGTTATTACTTAAATTGTAAGGCAAAATCATGAAGAAATGGTGCAGATTATAATGCATCTGCATAATTTCTTCAGAATTGCTTGTTATTGTAAAGTTGAAATTCCATTTTAGGTAATAATATTGGCTCGAAAACGAATAATGCGGAGGCGATATAGTGAAAAAGATGATCCGAATTCTCGGGATAACAATAATTGCGGCGGTTGGTCTTGCGGCGTGTGGACAAACGAATACAGATCATAAAAATCATGAATCTAAAGAAGAGAAGAAAACAGAGAAAAAGGAAATGAAAATGAATCAGGAGGTAACTGCGCCGAAAGAAATGAATCAAGGTGCATCGAATGATTTATTAACGACAAGTTTAAAAAATGTAACGAGATTAAATACAAATGATCCTCTGCAAATGGCAGTATTAACTTCGCAAACGATATGGCCAGCAACGCATAAAGAGAATCAGCCAGGCGCTATTATTTTAGTGCCAGTGAACGAGTGGCAATTAGGTATTGCAAGTGCGGATCTTATTCATCATCCGAATAACGGACCGATTTTATTTATAGAAAAAGAAAAGGTACCCGAAATGACGTTAAAAGAAATAAAACGATTAAATCCGCTCGGAACGAAAGATGGAACGCAAATTATGGTGATGGGGAATGTAGGGGCAGCTAGCCTAGAGCAATTAAAAGAATATAAAGTAAAGCAAATAAAAGAAACGGACCCAGCTAAATTTGCTAAAGATGTTGATAAAGAATATGCCGATATAACAGGAAATTATCCAAATAGCGTTATTATCGGTTCGTCTGAAGAAGAAGGACGTTTATATACAACACCAGCTGTAAATTGGATTTCTCATATGCCAGAACCACTTTTATATGTAGAAAAAGATAAGGTGCCAGAAGCGACGATAGAGGCATTAAAAATGAGAAAAGATAAAGCAAATATATATGTGTTAGGACCAGAAAAAATCGTTTCGAAAGAAGTAGAAAAAGAGTTAAATAAATACGGAAAAGTGACCCGTATTAGTGGGGAGACTCCAACAGAAAATTCGGTTGCATTTGCGAAATTTAAAGATGAAAAAACGAAATTTGGCTGGGGATTCACAAAACCAGGTCACGGTTTGTCATTTGTTTCAAGCAAAACACCAGACTTAGCAATTGCGGGAGCACCGTTTTCACATATGGGTAAACATGCCCCTGTTGTTTTGCTTGAGGAAGGAAAAGCTTCACAACCAGTTTATGACTTCCTTGCTACTATTCAGCCGAAGTTTAAAGATGATCCAACACTTGGACCATATAACCATGGTTTCCTATTAGGAAGTAGTAGTGATATTTCATTTGAAACACAAGGTATATTGGATGAGAGGTTAGAAATTGTTCAGGAAAGTGGTCAAGGTCACGGTGGACATTAATGAAATGAGAAAAGACGCTGCTAAGGTAGCGCCTTTTCTTTAGGAAACTTTTACATAGCACAACATCCTTTGCTCGTTATATAATACCCTTCGTGCAGTCGGCCCTGATTTTCTTATGGAGAAAATCAAATGATAAAAGAGTAGAGGAGTGTTACTTTGTTTCGAACTATAAAAAATGAATGGTTCTCAAATATGAGAGGGGACGTGCTATCGGGGGTTGTTGTTGCTTTAGCATTAATTCCTGAAGCGATAGCTTTTTCTGTTATTGCAGGTGTAGATCCGACCGTTGGGTTATACGCCGCTTTTTGTATTGCGGTTACAATTTCGTTTGTCGGCGGAAGACCAGGGATGATCTCGGCGGCAACGGGTGCGATGGCGTTATTAATGGTCACTCTTGTAAAGGATCATGGTTTGCAATATTTATTTGCTACGACAATATTAACAGGTATTGTTCAAATTATTTTCGGAGTGTTCAAACTTAGCTCATTTATGAAGTTTGTTCCTAAATCTGTTATGAGTGGTTTTTTAAACGCACTTGGAATTTTAGTTTTTACAGCACAACTGCCACATTTTAAAAATGTAACTTGGCAAATGTATGCACTTGTCGCATTAGGACTTGCAATTATATATTTATTTCCACGTATTACGACGGCTGTTCCGTCTACACTTATTTCAATTATTATTGTGACAAGCATTGCACTTATGAGCGGATTACAGTTAAAAACAGTAGGGGATATGGGAAGCTTACCGAAAGAATTACCGTTCTTTAGTATTCCTGATGTTCCATTTACACTTGAGACATTAGCAATTATTTTACCGTATTCAGTTATGCTAGCGGTTATAGGTTTACTAGAGTCATTATTAACGGCGTCGGTTTTAGACGATATGACACATACGGAAAGTAATAAGCATAAAGAGGCACGTGGACAAGGGATTGCGAACGTTGTTGCTGGTTTTTTTGGAGGAATGGCAGGATGTGCAATGATTGGACAATCTGTTATTAATATTAAATCAGGTGGTCGAGGGAGATTATCGACGCTTGTAGCCGGTGGTTTTTTAATCGTATTGCTATTTGTTTTAGGTGATTACGTTGTTCATATTCCGATGGCAGCTTTAGTTGCAGTTATGATTATGGTTTCGATTGGGACGTTTGATTGGAACTCTGTAGCGACGATTCATAAAGTACCAAAAGGAAACGCATTTGTTATGATCGTAACAGTTGTGATTGTCCTAATTACACATAATTTAGGATTAGGTGTAATTATCGGAACGATAATTAGTGCAGTTTTATTTGCATTCAATATGGCAAAGATTCACGTGAAACATTTGTATATTGAAAATAAGAAAATATACGAAATTCACGGCCAACTATTCTTCGCATCTACGGCAGAGTATATAAATGCTTTTTCATACAATGAAGATGTGAAAGAAATTGAGATGAACTTTACTAACGCACACGTATGGGATGATTCAGCGGTAGCGGCAATTGATAAAGTTATCATGAAGTATGAACAAAACGGTGTGAAAGTAAGGATCACAGGGTTAAATGAACGTAGCTCGAAGCTCGTTGCGAATTTAGCTACTTATAATAAGAGAATTGCTAGTTAGAAGCCTCCTTTTTAGGGGGCTTTATTATATAATACGGGTAGGATAACGAAAAGGGGATTCAGCATATGTACAAACAAATTTTATTAGCATGCGATGGTTCTGAACATGCACTTCGAGCAGCCGAGCATGCAACATATATTGCGAAATTTAACGAAGAAACACATGTTGAAGTTGTGTACGTAGTAGATAATAGAACGGCAAAGTCAGATATTATACAAGGACAAACGGATTTAGAAACAATATCAGCTAGTCGAAAAGATAAATTAAAAGAGATTGAGGGTTTATTAAAGAAAGAGAACATTTCCTACAAAATTACGATTCTACATGGCGATCCAGGAGATACGATTGTTCAATATGTAAATACAGGGGATATAGATCTTATTATTGCTGGGAGTAGAGGGCTAAATACACTGCAAGAAATGGTGCTTGGTAGTGTAAGTCATAAAATAGCAAAACGTGTGAAATGCCCGGTTATGATTATAAAGTGAAGCTTTAATCAGTGGGGGTTTTGTTCATCCCCGACCTAACTTCTTTGCTTTCACTGAATTTTGAGGTGGGGGTCTTACTGCCCGGCGAATAGCGGGATAAAATAAATTGAGTGAGATATTCTGTGATGTAAGCAAGACCTTGATATAATTCGAGGTCTTCTTTGATGTATTAAGAGGGAGAATGTGGACAGAATATATATAAGCTTAAAAAAATGTTAACTTACAAATTTGTAAGTTAGTTGTCAGCGAAATCGATGTTATGAAATTTTTCCCATTGATACAATAAGAATATCAAAGGGGATATAGGGAGGATGGAAGGTATGAAATCATTTCAAAATTTGTCTTATAGCCAAGGGGTAAGCTTAATTTGTTTAGGTGGATTTGCTGGATCTGTTATGTTAGCTGTTTTAATAAAGATGTTTCAGCAAATGTTTTAATCGTATGAATAGAAGGGAAATGATTAATATAAATAGCAAGAGAAGAACGATAAATAAAAAATAGCTCTTAGCATGTAAGTAAATGCTGAGAGCTATTTTTATGTTTATTTTTCTACACATTATATTTTGTTTAAACTTCTTTTGATTTAGCAGATCCTGTATTTAAAGTAAGAGCAAGGAAGAACATTGCAAGCAAACAAGAAGCAAGGAGCAAAATGAATCCGCCGTCCCATCCGAATCCATCTACAATAAAGCCCATAGCTGCGCTAGCAAAAGTAGCTCCTCCTAGGTAACCGAAGAACCCAGTTAACCCAGCGGCAGTTCCAGCAGCTTTTTTGGGTGCTAAGTCAAGCGCGTGAAGACCAATTAGCATAACAGGTCCGTAAATTAAAAATCCAATGGAAACAAGTGCGATACTATCAATGATTGGATGCCCAGCAGGATTTAGCCAGTAAACAAGAACGGCAATGAATACACCGACCATAAATAGAATACCAGCAGGTGCGCGGCGCCCTTTAAATAGTTTATCACTCATCCATCCGCAAAGAAGTGTACCTGGAATACCAGCCCATTCGTATAGAGCATAAGCTGTACGTGAGCTACTATGAGTAAAGCTTTTTTCTTCTACTAAATAAGTAGGAGCCCAGTCTACAACGCCGTAACGAACGAAATAAACAAAAACGTTAGCGATAGCGATATACCATAAAAATTTATTGTTTAATATGTATGTAAATAAAATTTCCTTTACCGAAAGTTCGCGTTCACGGTCCGCTACTTTTTCATCTGATGGATATTCCCCAGTATGTTCTTCAATAGAAGGTAATCCGCAAGATTGAGGTGTATCTCTCATCGTAATTAATACATAAATCCCCACTAAAATTGAAAGAATACCTGGGAAGTAAAATATACTTTTCCAGTCATTTGCAAAGAAATATAAGCCTAATGTAACGAGAGAGGGCATAAGCGCGCCGCCGACATTATGAGCGACGTTCCAAATAGACATTTTTGTACCACGTTCACTGACGGAGAACCAGTGAACCATCGTACGACCACAAGGAGGCCACCCCATACCTTGTACCCATCCATTTAAAAACTGAAGTACAAACATAAGTATAATGCTCGTTGTAATGAAAGAAAATGAGCCGAAAATAATATTAATGATACCGGATAAAAATAGCCCAGCTGCTAAAAAGTAGCGAGGATTACAACGATCGGATACGATACCCATAAGAAATTTACTTAATCCGTAAGCGATAGATACTGCTGAAAGGATAACCCCAAGTTCCCCTTTACTAAAGCCTTGTTCGATTAAGTATGGCATTGCGAGTGAAAAGTTTTTTCGAACAAAGTAGTAACCCGCATAACCGATGAAGATGCCTAAGAATACTTGCAAACGCAATTTGCGGTATTCGCTATCAGTGCGATCAGCTGGTAAGCGTTCTGCGTGGGGCGCAGGTTTAAATAATTGTGTGAAAAACATAAAATGAAAATCCTCCCCTAATTAATTGGAAGCGTTTTAAGACAGAGAGAATACAAAAAGGCTATGAAATATAAAAAAGTTCCCTTTTTTATGATTCATAGCCATATACTCCGATTCTCCGTGACTGTCAATATTAACTTCGACGAAAATTATACAACTTTGTGACAAAAATGTAAACGTTTTTATAAAGAAAGTTGTTGACGTATTTTGTTTGTGGGATTAATATTTAAATACGTTAAATATTTTATTGCTTAAATAAGAGGTGGATAACATGCCAAATGATATGACTCATATTGATAAGATTCAAGCTCTTACATTCGCTATAGGAAAGAAAATGCAAACAGAGCTATTAGAACAAATGCAAGCATCAGGACTTACACCACCGCAGTTTTATATTTTAAAGATTTTAGATCATTACGGAGCTTCAAGAGCGACACAATTGGCGGAGAAAATGTACGTGAAACCGAGTGCGATTACAGTAATGACTGATCGTTTAATTGATCATGGGTTAGTAGAGCGCTATCACGACGATAATGATCGCCGCGTTGTTGTCATTGAGCTAACGAAGAAGGGGAAAGCTACAGTAGAAGAAGCGATGGCGGCTCGTAATGAGCATATTGCAAAATACTTCTCACACTTAGAATTACAAGAGAGGGAAGATTTGTTGCGCCTCTTTGAAAAGCTAGAAACAATTATTTGCGGGAAACCAGAGAAAAAAGAGAAAAAAGAGAAAAACTAAGAGGAATTGAGGAGATTACATGGAGCAACAAGAAAATCAGAATAGAAAGTTGTTGTTAATCGGTTTAGTAATCGCAATGCTATTTGCTGCATTGGACGGAACAATCGTTGGTACAGCAATGCCGCGTATCGTCGGTGAACTAGGTGGATTAAGTTTAATGACATGGTTAACAACAGCTTACATGTTAACATCAACAACGGTTGTACCGATTGCAGGTAAATTAGCGGATTTACTTGGGCGTCGTAACGTATATATAGCAGGATTAATTATCTTTATGGTTGGTTCAGCGTTATGTGGTATGGCAAACGGTATGACAGAATTAATTATTTTCCGTGGTATTCAAGGTCTTGGTGGCGGTATTATGATGCCAATGGCTATGATTATTATCGGAGATATGTTCACGGGAAAAGAACGTGCTAAATGGCAAGGTATTTTTGGAGCTCTATACGGTCTTGCCTCTGTAATTGGACCACAAGTTGGTGGTTGGATTGTAGACGCAGTGAACTGGAGATGGGTATTCTATATTAACTTACCAGTTGGTATTTTAGCGACAATCTTCATTGCAATGGGATTAAAAGCACATAAACAAACAGGACCAATTAAAATTGATATCGCTGGAATCTTCACGATGATTCTCGGTGTTGTAAGTTTATTACTTGCGTTAACGTTTGGCGGGAAAGATTATGCATGGGGTTCTTGGCAAATTATCGGGTTATTTGCACTAGCTGCCATTGGTATTGTTAGCTTTGTTATCGTTGAAACGAAGGCTGAAGAACCAATTTTACCGATGCACTTCTTTAAAAACCGCACATTTACACTACTGAATGCGATCGGTTTCTTTATGAGTATCGGAATGTTTGGAGCAATTATGTTCGTACCGTTCTTTATGCAAGGAATTGTAGGCGTAAGTGCTGCTGAATCAGGAACGATTATGACACCGATGATGATTACAATGATCGTTATGAGTATTATTGGTGGTCAGCTTGTATTAAAAATTGGTGTGAAACCACAAATTATTACAGGGATGCTTATTATGGCTAGTGGTTTCTGGTTATTAACAACGATGGATATGCACACAACTAAGCTTACCGCTACTTCTTATATGATGGTTATCGGTTTAGGAATGGGTCTTGTTATGCCGATATTAACATTAGCATTACAAGAAAGCTTCCCGAAAAAAGATCTTGGCGTTGTAACATCATCAAGTCAATTCTTCCGTCAAATCGGTGGAACGTTTGGGATTACAATTTTAGGATCAATTATGAATAACACTTCAGGCACAACGTTAACAAATAAATTAGTACCTGTATTAGACACATTCCCAAAAGAAGCGGGACAAGTGGTAACAAAATTTAAAGATATGATTCATACAGATCCACAAAGTTTATATTCTATGCTATTTAGTCCAGAGGCATTAAAACAAATGCCAGAAGCATTTTCTAATAGCATCGTACCAATTTTGAAAAGCTCTTTAGTGGACTCACTTCATACTGTATTCTTAACAGGATTGGTATTTATCGTAGTAGGTGCTATCTTTACGATTTTCTTACAGAAAATTAAACTGTCTGATCGTAAAAAAGGTGCTGAAGAGCCTGCTGTAGAAGAAAAGGAAAAAACTGTATCATATTCGTAATAAAAAAGCATCGCCATAAGGCGATGCTTTTTTTGAGTATAACCTTAAAAGCTTTTTAGTTAGAAATGATTGACGTATTTTTATAAATGCGTTATATTATTTTCTGTAAACGGTTACATGAAGTGAGGAGAAAAGAGAATGAGTACGATTAAAGACGTTGCAAAATTAGCAGGGGTATCTGTTGCGACCGTTTCCAGAGTGTTAAATAAAAATGGATATGTTCATGAGGATACATTAAAAAAAGTAGAGCGAGCAATTGAAATGCTAGATTATAAACCTAGTACAGTAGCGCGTTCTTTATATAATAAAAAGTCTCATTTAATTGGCTTAGTTGTTCCAAATATCGTGAATCCATTCTTTCCGGAAGTTGCACGTGCTGTAGAAGATGTAGCACATAAGCAAGGTTACACAGTTGTACTTTGTAACTCTGATGAAAATTTAGAAAAAGAGAAGCAATACATTGATGTGCTTAGACAAAATAATGTGGACGGATTTATTGTAGCAACGAATCCACAAAATAGTGTTAATTACATGAATTTGTCTATTCCAGTTGTTGCGATTGACCGTATGTTTAATGAGCGCATTCCTACTGTATATGCAGATAACTATGCAGGGAGTCAGGCGGCGACAAAGTTATTAATAGACAAAGGGTGTAAGCATATTGCACATATTCGAGGACCTCGTGATGTGAGTACAGCCAATGAACGTTTTGAAGGTTTTGTAGACGTTATTACGCAAAATAATCTTTCTTATATGATTGCGGAGAGTACATTCGATCCAGCTAATAGTGAACGGATAGCGGTGGAATTATTAGAAGAATATCCGCATATTGATGGAATTGTTGCTGGGAATGATTTAATTGCAATTGGCGTTGTAAAGGCTGCACTTCAAAAGGGAATTTCTATTCCAAACGATTTACAAATTATCGGATTCGATGGAATTTCTTTAACAGAAATGATGTATCCATCTATTACAACTGTTGCACAGCCAATTTATGAGATGGGGAAAATTGCAACAGAATTGTTGTTAGAGCAGATGGAAGGAAATCCATTAGAAGAGAAACATTATCGTTTACCGATTGAAATTATAGAACGAAATACAACGAAGTAAGGAGATGAAACAGATGCCAAATATTGCAGTAGTAGGTAGCATTTCAATGGACTTAGTGGCTGTTTCAAAAATACGGCCGAAAGCAGGAGAAACAGTAATTGGTGAAGCATTTCATACGATACCAGGAGGAAAAGGGGCCAACCAAGCAGTTGCTGCAGCTAGATTAGGAGCAAATGTAGCGATGGTTGGTGCAGTAGGAAATGATGATTACGGAACAGTAGTTAGAAAAAATTTGGAGAACGAACGCATTTTTATCGACTATGTGGTACCGGTTACAGATAGGACGACAGGAATCGCTCATATCGTTTTAGCAGAAGAGGATAACAGTATTGTTGTCGTACAAGGAGCAAATGCTCTTGTAAATGAGTCGATTGTAGATCGTTCAAAAGACCTTCTTGTAAAAGCAGATATGGTTGTTCTTCAACTAGAGATTCCGCTTGAAACAGTAAAATACGTTCTAGCTATTTGTGAGGAGCATACAATTCCAGTTATGTTGAATCCGGCTCCAGCACAAATCTTATCAGAAGATATTTTAGAAAAAGCGACTTATATTACGCCGAATGAACATGAATGTCGCATCGTATTAAATGATTTCACATCACCAATTGAAGAGTTACTTGCGAAATATCCAAATAAGCTATTGATGACGGAAGGGTCTAATGGTGTTCGTTTCCATAACGGAACGGAAGTTGTTCAAGTTCCAAGTATTGCTGTAGACGTAGTAGATACGACTGGAGCTGGTGATACATTTAACGGCGCGCTAGCAGTTGCACTTTCTGAAGGAGAAATACTTCAAAAAGCAATTCGTTTTGCGAACATTGCTGGTGGTCTTTCTGTAACGAAACTTGGGGCACAGGGCGGTATGCCAACGAGAGATAGAGTACGTGAAGTGCAGGTGATTGTCGGATGAAAAAACACGGTGTATTAAATAGTGAAATTGCGGCGGTCCTTGCTTCACTTGGACATACAGATACGATTGTAATTGCAGACTGCGGGTTACCTATTCCTGATGGAGTAAAACGGATTGATTTAGCAGTTGAAATCGGAAAACCTAGTTTTTTAGACGTATTACAAGTTGTTGCTGATGATATGGCAATTGAAAAAGTGACGTTAGCAGAAGAAGTTATTATGAATAATGCAGAGGTAAATAAAGAAATTGAGATGCGATTAATAGAGCCAGCATTTGAATATGTGTCTCATAAGGAATTTAAAGAGCATACAAAGAGAGCGAAGGCGATTATTCGTACAGGAGAAGCAACGCCTTATGCGAATGTTATTTTACATGCAGGCGTGATTTTTTAATAGAGGGATGTGATGAGAATGCATATTGAAATGAAGAACATTTCAAAAGCGTTCAGTGGTAATCCTGTTCTAAAAAACGCACAGTTTATGATTGAAACAGGAGAAGTCCATGCATTGATGGGGGAAAATGGAGCGGGGAAATCGACGCTCATGAAGATTTTAACAGGTGTATATAAAAAAGACAGTGGAACAGTCATGATTGATGGGAAAGAACGAACTTTTAAAAATGCGAAAGAAGCTGAAGAGTATGGTATTGCATTTATCCATCAAGAGTTGAACATATTACCGAATTTAACGGTAGCTGAAAATATGTTTCTTGGCAAAGAGTTAATGTATGGGAAAACGGGCATTTTACGTACGCGTCAAATGAATGCGATTGCCCAGCAACAATTAGCAGATCTTGGTCTACATGTGAGAGGTGCTATGCTAGCAGGTGAATTATCTGTTGGACAACAGCAAATTATTGAAATTGCTAAAGCATTAATGACAAAGGCAAGCGTTATTATTATGGATGAACCTACAGCAGCATTAACAGATCGCGAAATTGAAACGCTGTTTATTGTTATTAATAAATTACGTAAAGAGGGCGTTTCATTCGTTTATATTTCACACCGGATGGAAGAGATTTTTTCAATATGTGATGCCATTACGATTTTGCGTGATGGAGAATATGTAGGGAAGAGATTAATTCCGGAAACATCATTTGATGAAGTAGTTAGCATGATGGTGGGGCGCAGTATTGGTCAACGTTATCCAGAGCGAAATAGTCAAATTGGCGAAGTGATTTTTGAAATGCGTAACGGAACGAAAAAGGGGAAATTTGAAAATGTTTCGTTTCAAGTTAGAAAAGGTGAAATCCTTGGTGTTGCGGGCTTGATGGGAGCTGGTCGCACGGATATTATGAAAGCAATATTTGGATATGAACCGCTCGATTCAGGAAAAATTTTTATGAATGGACAAGAAGTAAAAATTGATAGTCCAATTGATGCGATTAGACAACGAATTGCCTTTATTACAGAGGATAGAAAATCTGAAGGGCTTGTGTTAGATTTTTCGATTCGTGAAAATTTAGCTTTACCAAATTTAGAAAGTCTTTCAAAGGGAAGCGTTGTTAATAAAGGTTTAGAACGGCAATTTACAGAGGATATGATGAAGCTTCTTAATGTGAAAGCAGCAAACGGAGAGCAAGCTGTCAAATCTCTTTCTGGTGGAAATCAGCAAAAGATTGTAATTGCAAAATGGTTAGGTATTCATCCGCAGTTACTCATTTTAGATGAGCCAACAAGAGGTGTAGATGTTGGGGCTAAAAAAGAAATTTACTCTATTATGAATAAGCTTACCGAGCAGGGTGATGCCGTTATTATGGTATCGTCTGAGCTTCCAGAAGTTTTAGGAATGAGTGATCGTGTTCTCGTTATTCATGAAGGGAAAATCGGTGGTATTTTAGAGAAAGATCAGGCATCGCAAGAGTCTATTATGGCACTAGCTACAGGGGGAGAGTAAGATATGGCTAAGAAGGGGAATGTATTACAACAACTTGGTTCTTTAATTGGGTTAGTATTAATTATCGTGGTAATTACAGCTTTAAATCCAGCATTTATTGAAATTCCAAATTTATTTAATATACTGCGCCAAGTATCGATTAATGCACTCATTGCATTCGGAATGACCTTCGTTATTTTAACAGGGGGTATTGACTTATCGGTAGGTTCTATTTTAGCATTATCAAGTGCACTTGTTGCCGGAATGATGGCAAGTGGCATGGATCCGTTCCTTGCAATGGCAGTTGGATTATTAGCAGGTCTTGCAATGGGGATTGTAAACGGTATCATTATTGCGAAGGGAAAAGTAGCTCCGTTTATTGCAACTTTAGCAACAATGACTATTTTTCGCGGGTTGACGCTTGTTTATATGGACGGACGTCCGATCACTGGTCTTGGTGATCATTTAATGTTCCAAATGTTTGGCCGTGGTTATTTCCTTGGTATTCCTGTGCCAGCCGTTACAATGATGATCGCTTTTGCAGTACTGTACTTTATTTTAAAGAAAACAACGTTTGGTCGCCGTACGTTTGCGATTGGTGGAAATGAAGAAGCGGCAGCTTTATCAGGTATTAATGTTACGAGAATTAAAGTAATGATTTACGGTCTTTCCGGAATTTTGGCAGCGCTTGCAGGTATTGTCTTAACATCAAGGTTAGATTCTGCACAGCCGACTGCTGGTACTTCTTACGAATTGGATGCAATTGCTGCAGTTGTGTTAGGAGGAACGAGTCTTTCAGGTGGAAGAGGATGGATTGTTGGTACATTCATCGGTGTGCTTATTATTGGTGTACTAAATAACGGTTTAAATTTATTAGGTGTATCTTCTTTCTTCCAACAAGTTGTAAAAGGACTTGTAATCTTACTAGCTGTACTAATTGATCGTCGAAAAGAAGCGTAATGGAGGGGCAATTCATGAAAAAATGGTTACTGATACTCGTTGCATGCATCATGGTAGTTACTGCTGGTTGTTCAATGGAGCCACCAGAATGGGCAAAGGATTCTAGCGATAAAGGTCGAAATAAAACTATTAAAGTTGGATTTTCTGTTTCAACTTTAAATAATCCATTTTTCGTCACGTTGAAAAAAGGTGCAGAAAAGAAAGCAAAAGATAGCGGCATTGAATTAATTGCTGTTGATGCACAAAATGATGCAGCGAAGCAAACAAACGATGTTGAAGATTTAATTCAAAAAGGTGTCGATGTAATTGTTATTAATCCAACCGACTCAGATGCTGTTGCTTCAGCGGTAAGTGCAGCCAATGCGGCCAATGTTCCTGTTATTACAGTAGACCGAGTTGCAAATTCAGGTAAAGTTGTTTCTCACATAGCTTCCAACAATGTAGAAGGTGGTCAAATGGCTAGTGATTACATTCGGGAAGTAGTTGGTGAAGGAACAAATGTCGCTGAGTTAGAAGGAATACCTGGATCGTCTGCTGCTCGTGAGCGTGGGAAAGGATTCCATAACGTAGCTGATAAGTCTTTAAAAGTAGTAGCAAAACAAGCAGCTGATTTCGATCGTGCAAAAGGGTTATCCGTTATGGAAAATATTTTGCAAGCAAATAGCGATATTAAAGCGGTATTTGCTCATAATGATGAAATGGCATTAGGCGCAATTGAGGCATTAAAATCTGCTGGTAAAACGGATGTAGTCGTTGTTGGGTTTGATGCAACGGATGATGCTGTAAAAGCGGTTAAAGATGGGCGTATGGCAGCAACAGTCGCTCAAAAACCGGAATTAATCGGAGAGAAGGCGATGGAAACAGCAAAAGAGATAACACAAGGTAAAAAAGTGGACAAATTTATTCCGATTGAATTAGAGCTTATTAAGAAAAAATAAATAAATATAAAATGAAAATTAGGAAGGAAGAATAACAAATGAAATTTTTTATTGATACAGCAAACATTAACGAAATTAAAGAGGCAAATGCATTAGGCGTAGTAGCTGGAGTAACGACAAACCCATCACTTGTAGCAAAAGAAGGCGTAGATTTCCATGAGCGTATTCGTGAAATTTGCAGCTTTATTGAAGGACCTGTAAGCGCAGAAGTAATTAGCTTAGAAGCTGATAAAATGATTGAAGAAGGAAAAGAGTTAGCAAAAATCGCTCCAAATGTTGTTGTAAAAGTTCCAATGACAACAGAAGGCTTAAAAGCAGTAAAAGCATTCTCAGATTTAGGAATTCGTACAAACGTTACATTAGTATTCTCAGCAGTGCAAGCATTACTTGCAGCTCGCGCTGGTGCGACATACGTTTCACCGTTCTTAGGTCGCCTAGATGATATCGGTCATAACGGTATGGACTTAATTCGCCAAATCGCAGAAATCTTTGCAATTCACGGCATTGAAACAGAAATCATTGCAGCATCTGTACGTCATAGTGTTCACGTAACAGAAGCAGCATTAAACGGTTCACATATTGCAACAATTCCAGCAAACGTAATCGCTTCATTAGTGAAGCACCCATTAACAGATCAAGGAATTGAGAAATTCTTAGCTGATTGGGAAAAAACACAAGAGAAATAATACGAAATGGAGAACCCAAGTTTAATTAACTTGGGTTCTTTTTTCGTTTGAAAGAATTTTCATGCAATTGTGCATATTGTCTTTTAAATTTTTAATATAAGCTATTTAATATATACAAATCACTCTTTATTTTTCACATTTCGACATAAAAAGATAGAGGGTCTGACCAGAAAACTGGAGGGCATGATTCTATAACAGAAAGCTTATTTCTTATAGAATCATGTCTTTTATTATACAAGGGAGGATAGATTACATATTTTTATCTGAAGTTTAAGATTGATACAAGGGGATGATTAAAATGAGAAAAAAAGCGCCATTTAAAGTGTTGTCATCATTAACGATCGCAACACTCATCGGATGCTCAGCTGTAATGAGTGCTCCGTTAGCATATGCAGAAACGTCAGCAAAAGAAGGTGTGTCTACAACGCCAATTGATCATAACTTAATTCAAGAAGATCGTTTAGCGGAAGCGCTGAAAGAAAGAGGAACAATTAATCCAGCATCGTCTAAAGAAGAGACAAAAAAGGCCGTAGAGCAATATATTGAAAAGAAACAAGGGGATCAGGCGAATAAAGAAATTCTTCCCGATGCGAATCAAGAAGCATCTGATTTCGTGAAAAAGGTAAAAGAGAAGAAGATGGAAGAAAAGGAAAAAGTAAAGAAAGCTGAAAAAAATGTTAGCCCTGAGCAAAAGCCAGAGCCAAATAAAAAGCAATTAGATGGGAAAGTTCCAACTTCTAAGGCGAAACAAGCTCCATATAGTGGACCTGTCCGCAATGATAAAGTGTTAGTGTTACTCGTTGAATTTAGTGATTATAAACATAATAATATTGAGCAAACACCAGGTTATATGTATTCGAAAGACTTTAGTAGAGAACATTATCAAAAAATGTTATTTGGTAATGAGCCTTACACATTATTTGATGGTTCGAAAGTAAAAACATTTAAGCAATATTATGAAGAACAGTCTGGTGGTAGTTATACGACAGACGGATATGTAACAGAGTGGTTAACTGTTCCAGGTAAAGCCGCTGATTATGGTGCTGATGGTAGTAGCGGTCACGATAATAAAGGACCAAAAGGTGCGCGTGATTTAGTGAAAGAAGCATTAAAAGCTGCAGCGGATAAAGGATTAGATTTATCTCAATTTGATCAATTTGACAGATATGATACAAATGGTGATGGTAATCAAAATGAATCTGACGGTGTAATTGATCATTTAATGGTAATCCATGCTGGTGTTGGTCAAGAAGCTGGTGGCGGTAAATTAGGTGATGATGCGATTTGGTCACATCGTTCAAAATTAGCAACAGGTCCAATAGCGATTGAAGGTACAAAATCAAAGGTAGATTACTTTGGTGGAAAAGTAGCGGCTCATGATTACACAATTGAACCAGAAGACGGTGCAGTAGGTGTGTTTGCACATGAATTTGGACATGACCTTGGTTTACCAGATGAGTATGATACGAATTATACTGGAATGGGATCACCTGTCGAAGCTTGGTCATTAATGAGTGGAGGTAGCTGGACAGGAAAAATCGCAGGAACAGAGCCAACTAGTTTTTCACCACAAAATAAAGACTTCTTACAAAAGAATATGGGTGGAAACTGGGCGAAAATTTTAGAAGTAGATTACGATAAAATTAAGAGTGGTGTAGGCGTTCCTACATATATTGATCAAAGTGTTACGAAATCCAATCGTCCAGGTGTCGTACGTGTTAACTTACCAGGTAAAAGTGTTGAAACAATTAAACCGGAGTTTGGAAAGCATGCATATTATAGTACAAGAGGAGATGATATGCATACGACATTAGAAACACCATTCTTTGATTTAACAAAAGGAACAAATGCGAAATTTGATTATAAAGCGAATTATGAACTAGAAGCAGAGTGTGATTTCATCGAAGTACATGCTGTAACTGAAGATGGAACGAAAACATTAATTGATAGATTGGGAGAAAACATAGTCCAAAAAGATAAAGATACAACAGATGGAAAATGGATTGATAAATCATACGATTTAAGTCAATTTAAAGGGAAGAAAGTTAAACTACAATTCGACTATATTACAGATCCATATTTAACATATAAAGGTTTCGCAATGGATAATGTAAATGTAACAGTTGATGGACAAGTAGTATTTTCAGATGACGCAGAAGGACAGTCTAAAATGAAGTTAAATGGATTCGTTGTTTCTGATGGGACAGAACAGAAACCCCATTATTATTATCTAGAGTGGAGAAACTATGCTGGATCAGATAATGGATTAAAAGCGGGAAAAGGTCCGGTATATAATACAGGTCTTGTCGTTTGGTATGCAGATGATAGTTTCAAAGATAACTCGGTTGGGTTACATCCAGGTGAAGGCTTCCTTGGTGTTGTAGATTCTCATCCAGAAGCGATTGTTGGAAATTTAGGTGGGAAACCAGCATACGGTAATACTGGAATTCAAATTGCAGATGCTGCATTTTCATTTGATCAAACACCTTCATGGAGTGTAAATTCATTTACACGAGGACAGTTTAATTATACTGGATTACAAGGTGTTACAACGTTTGATGATTCAAAGGTATACAGTAATAAGCAAATTGCTGACGCAGGACGCAAAGTTCCAAACCTTGGCCTTAAATTCCAAGTTGTTGGACAAGCAGATGATAAGTCTGCAGGTGCTGTTTGGATTAGACGTTAATGCGGGATAAAATAAAAGCACATTCTTCATATGAAGAGTGTGCTCTTTTATTTGTACATTAAGTTATTATTTTAGCTTATGTAATACAAGTGTTTATCCATATGTAGTGTATCAAATTATGTGTGGAAAAGAAATATTTCCGAGGAAATTGTCGAAGTATCGTCGATATTTATTCATTTTCTTTTTTAAAAGGAGAAAGTAGTATTGCTTTTATATGCAAGTTTATTTACATTGATATTTGGTTATATACAAAAGTAATATATATTAGGCAATAAAAAGAGTTCTATTTAATAGAACTCTTTTTTGATGAGTAGAAAGGAGGGGGGACAAATGAAAGAAACAATTGCATGTCCACAATGTGAAGAGAATATTACTGCACAACATATTATCGACATCCCACATCCTTTTTCATTAAGGTGTCCGCATTGTAAGGTGAAGCTGAAAGAAATGAGGATAACACCATGTTTAATATTAGCGGCAATCTGTGTTATCCCACTGTTTATTATTATTGGAGAGAGTATTAAAGAATTGCTAGTAAAACATTTTTCTATTATAGACAATGTACCAACCGTACTTATTTTCTTCTTATTTTGTTATCCGTTGTATTATTTCTATGAAAAATATAATGCCATATTATTCATTAAATATGGTTTATTGAAAGTTAAAAGTTGAATTGAATAGGAGATTATCATTATGTTGTGGAAAATTTATTTGGTAATTGTAGCGATATTAGCTATTACTTCGCTAGTGAGAGGGATGTTTCAAACACCGATTCAAAAGTTTGATTTTGTAGTGTCTATTATTACATGGATAGGACTATTTGGATTTGTTTTTGATGTACAAATATTGACGCCGATCGTTTGGCAATGCATCTTCGTATTTAGCATCATTTGGACTTTAACTGCAGTTTTTGTTTTACGATTATATGAAGAGAAAGATGAGCCATTACCTTTTGTATTTAAATTAATTGGCATTATCCCAACTTTTCCGTTATATTACGGATTATATCAATATGCATTTTAAAAAAAGACAATGATGGAATTAACCCATCATTGTCTTTTTTACTTTGCTTCTTACAAAAATCATTCCAGCAAATGTTAACAAGAATGCAGTTCCGATAACGAAGCTGACGCTAGGCGATGCCCCGATTGCTCCGACTGTAAAGGAGCCAGCAACAACTCCTAACGAGAAGAATGCATAAAACAATCCGAATGCTTTCCCTCGGTTACTATCTGTTGTATTTTCAACAAGTAAAGCATTAATTGCTGGGAAGAGGATAGCGAATCCAATTCCATAAATCATCATAACGATAAAGAGCATGCCTTTTGTTGCAAATAATCCGAGTAAAGATAACGCTAGTGCCATTACTGCAATCCCGATTAGCATTAGTTTGGAACGATTAAATCGATCGTAAATGCGATTTGTTGGCAGTAAGAAGAAGAGGATAGCGGTAATTCCGAATACACTTAACATCATGCCTGTTGTAGATGCTTTAAGTGCTAATGCCTCAACTTTTACTGGTAACATATAAGTGACAATCCCTTGTGAAAACATTAGTGTGAAAGCACCAATATATGCTTGTAATAACGGTTCTGATTTCAATAGTTCAATCATATCTTCTTTGTTCATCATTTGTGTTCTTGATGTATCTTTTCTTGATACGTTATTTGGTAAGAAGAATAGAGATACGATTGTACCAAGGACCATTAAAATAGAAATAGTAATGAACACCCACTCTATACCAGCTGTTGCTTTCATAATGCCGCTGAAAGCAGGTCCTACGATTGCAGCTGTTCCAACAGCGGCACCAGATAGAGCCATTGCTTTACCTTGCCTTGCTGAATTCGTTTGCTTTGATAAAAACGTAAAGGCAGCAGGAATTAAAAATCCGTCACTAAAACCGTGCATAAAGCGCACAACTAATAGTTGTTCACCACTTTGAACAACGGTGTATAACAAGACTATGAAACTCGTAATTCCCATGCTTATATAAAGGATTTTTTTTGCACCAAATTTATCGACAGCGGCTCCAGCGATAATATTACCGATCATATTAGCGAATGAGTACATACCGATAACTAGCCCAATAACAAGAGGGGTTCCTCCAAGACTTTGAGCGAAAGTGCTCATAATAGGTAATTGTGAAAATGTATCTAAAAACGCTACGATAACAATAAAGTAAATAAAATATTTCAAGCGATATTCACCTCTCCTATGCTATTATGGCATAATGCTAATTTCAACCGCAATGAAATTAGCATTAACAGATGTGGAAAAAAGTACAAAGTGACAAAATATTGAACGTTATTTGTTAAAATTTAGTGGAAATGAGATTGTTTTTTTGAAATATATGGATAAAAGTATTATAATAGATTTGTAAACTTCACCAGGTTAAGTATATACGTAGAGAGGGATGTATAAAATGAAAGCACTACTTTGGCATAATCAACGTGATGTACGAGTAGAAGAAGTACCAGAACCAACTGTAAGACCAGGAGCAGTTAAGATTAAAGTTAAATGGTGTGGTATCTGCGGAACAGACTTGCATGAATATTTAGCAGGACCTATTTTTATTCCAACAGAAGAGCACCCATTAACACACGTAAAAGCACCGGTTATTTTAGGTCATGAGTTTAGTGGTGAGGTAGTTGAAATCGGTGAAGGCGTTACTTCTCATAAAGTGGGAGATCGCGTCGTTGTAGAACCAATTTATTCTTGTGGTAAATGTGAAGCTTGTAAACACGGACATTACAATGTTTGTGAACAACTTGTTTTCCACGGTCTTGGCGGAGAAGGCGGCGGTTTCTCTGAATATACAGTAGTACCAGAAGATATGGTCCACCATATTCCTGATGAAATGACGTATGAACAAGGTGCACTTGTAGAACCAGCAGCAGTAGCAGTTCATGCAGTACGTCAAAGTAAATTAAAAGAGGGAGAAGCTGTAGCGGTATTTGGTTGTGGTCCGATTGGGCTTCTTGTAATCCAAGCAGCAAAAGCAGCAGGAGCAACTCCTGTTATCGCAGTGGAACTTTCTAAAGAACGTCAAGAGCTAGCTAAATTAGCAGGTGCTGATTACGTATTAAATCCAGCAACTCAAGATGTACTAGCAGAAATTCGTAACTTAACAAATGGTTTAGGTGTAAATGTGAGCTTTGAAGTAACAGGTGTCGAAGTAGTACTTCGTCAAGCGATTGAAAGTACAAGTTTTGAAGGACAAACTGTAATTGTTAGTGTGTGGGAAAAAGATGCGACAATTACGCCAAACAACCTTGTACTAAAAGAAAAAGAAGTTATCGGTATTCTTGGATACCGTCATATCTTCCCAGCTGTTATTAAATTAATTAGCTCTGGCCAAATTCAAGCAGAGAAATTAATTACGAAAAAAATCACAGTGGATCAAGTTGTTGAAGAAGGATTTGAAGCACTTGTAAAAGATAAAACACAAGTGAAAATTCTTGTTTCACCTAAATAATAGAGAATAGTAAAAAGTAGCCCTTTTCTAGAAATAGAAGAGGGCTACTTTTTTTCTATACAGAAAGGTGATAGACTTTCCTTTAACTACAGGTATTTTGTTTGGAAGGGGAAGTCTAATGCTTTCATTTATGTTGACATTGAAACGGATGCTAAAAGCTTGTTTACGAGCGTGGAAAGATAAAGAATTTCAAGTATTATTCGTATTAACATTTTTAACATTAACATCTGGTACGATTTTTTATAGTACAGTTGAAGGATTACGTCCTCTTGATGCTTTATATTTTAGTGTGGTCACGTTGACGACTGTCGGTGATGGAAATTTTAGTCCGCAAACTGATTTTGGAAAGGTATTTACAATCTTATACATATTTATCGGGATTGGATTAGTGTTTGGATTTATTCATAAATTGGCATTTAATGTACAGCTGCCAAGTATATTATCGAATAGAAAAAAAGAGTAAAGCATGTGGATGCTTTACTTTTTTTTTACATTAGTTTAGACAATCATTTGCAGTAGCTTAACAATACTGTATTACAATGTAAGTGCATTCATTCATTACGTTCGCTATGTATAAAGTTATAGTGATATGAACATTTGTATATTTTAATTTATTGATAGAATTTTGATGAAAGGTGGGATATTCTAGTCATAGGTTAACCAGAAGACATAGTAGGATCCTAACAAAATATTTACTATAACTCAATTATAAAATGGAGGGTTTCAGATGAAAAAGAAAGTGCTCGCTTTAGCAGCAGCTATTACGTTAGTAGCTCCGTTACAAAATGTAGCTTTTGCTCATGAAAATGATGGTGGGAATAGAGTACAGATTATTCAATATTGGTCTGCTGAAGATAAGCATTCAGAAGGTGTAAATTCTCATTTATGGATCGTGAATCGTGCAATTGATATTATGTCCCGTAATACGACAATTGTAAAACAAGATCAAGTTGCACTATTAAATGAATGGCGCACAGATTTAGAAAATGGCATTTATTCTGCTGATTATGAAAATCCTTATTATGACAATAGTACATTTGCGTCACATTTCTATGATCCAGACGATGGAAGTACATACATTCCACTTGCAAAGCAAGCGAAGGAAACTGGAGCTAAGTATTTTAAATTAGCTGGTGAATCTTATAAAAATAAAGATATGAAACAAGCATTCTTCTATTTAGGGTTATCTCTTCATTATTTAGGTGATGTAAATCAACCGATGCATGCAGCAAACTTTACGAATATTTCTTATCCACAAGGATTCCATTCTAAATATGAAAACTTTGTAGATACGATAAAAGATAATTACAAAGTAACGGACGGAAATGGATATTGGAATTGGAAAGGTATAAACCCTGAAGATTGGATTCATGGTGCTGCGGTAGCTGCGAAACAAGATTTCCCTGGTATCGTAAATAGTAATACGAAAAGTTGGTTCGTGCAAGCTGCTGTATCACAAAGTTATGCCGACAAATGGCGCGCTGAAGTTACACCAATGACTGGTAAGCGATTAATGGAAGCGCAACGTGTAACTGCTGGATACATTCAGCTTTGGTTTGATACGTACGGAAATCGTTAAGTATTGGAGAAAGGTCAAATCTCAGAATAGAGTATTTGGCCTTTTTATCACTATACAGTAAACGGAGGATATGAATTGTGAAAAGTAAATTGCTAAAAGGTGTACTTAGCTTTGGGATTGGTTTAGGAGTTTTATACGGAGGATCTTCAGCTCAAGCAGAAACGTCTACAAATCAAAATAATACTTTGAAAGTGATGACGCATAATGTGTACATGCTATCAACAAACTTATATCCGAACTGGGGACAAAATGAGCGTGCTGATTTAATTGGAGCGGCAGATTATATAAAGAATCAGGATGTTGTTATATTAAATGAAGTGTTTGATAATAGTGCTTCAAATCGCTTATTAGGAAATTTGAAGAAAGAATATCCAAATCAAACGGCAGTATTAGGTCGTAGTAGTGGAAGCGAGTGGGATAAGACGTTAGGAAATTATTCATCTTCGACTCCTGAAGATGGAGGTGTAGCGATTGTGAGTAAATGGCCAATTGTTGAAAAGATTCAATATGTATTTGAAAAAGGCTGTGGACCAGATAACTTATCAAATAAAGGATTTGTATACACAAAAGTTAAGAAAAATGATCGTTTTGTACATGTGATTGGGACTCATTTACAAGCTGAAGATAGTATGTGTGGAAATACTTCGCCAGCATCTGTACGTACAAAACAGCTACAAGAAATTCAAGAGTTTATTAAAAATAAAAATATACCAAATAACGAGTATGTGTTAATTGGTGGTGATATGAATGTAAATAAAATAAATGCTGAGAATAATAGCAATTCAGAGTATGCATCGATGTTTAAAACATTACATGCGTCTGTTCCATCTTATATAGGACATACAGCAACTTGGGATGCGACGACAAACAGTATTGCGAAATACAATTATCCAGACGCACCTGCTGAACATTTAGATTATATTATTGCGAGTAAAGATCATGCGAATCCATCATTCGTAGAGAATAACGTATTACAAGTGAAATCTCCAAAGTGGTCTGTTACATCATGGTTCAAAAAATATACGTATGATGATTATTCTGATCATTATCCAGTAGAGGCGACTATTTCTATGAAGTAGAGTAGTCTTAAAAAAGTTTCTTCGTGAAGAAGAAACTTTTTTTATTTGAAAACAGGAAAATCATTTTTTCTTTCCAATATGTATAAGACATATATAGAAGAGGAGAGAAAAATGTGGATAGAGGAATTTTTAAGGAAGTTCCATTACCGTGTGCATTTTTAGATGAAGTGGCTTTAGGGAGGAATATTCAATCGATTATAGAGTTAAGTGGAGATAAGAAAATTCGTATAGCGAGTAAATCATTACGCTCTGTTCCAGTTATGAAAAAGATTTTAGCTGCAAATAATCGGTTTCAAGGTATTATGTGTTTTTCTCCTAGAGAAGCTTTGTTTTTAATTGAACAAGGATTTAATGATTTATTGCTCGGATATCCTGTTTATGATGAAAGAGCTTTACATGAAATTAGTTTGCTAACAAAGCAAGGGCACATTATAACTTGTATGGTGGATTGTGAAGACCATATTACTTATTTAGAAAAGATTGCTGAGAAGTCTAAAGGGTGTTTTCGCGTTTGTTTGGATATTGATATGAGTAGTCGTTTTTTGAAATTTCATTTTGGTGTAAAAAGATCCCCGGTAAAAGATGTGCAGAGCGCTTTGAAAATAGTAGAAAAGGTGAAGGGCTCATCATATTTAATACTAGATGGTGTAATGGGATATGAAGCTCAAATTGCCGGGGTGGGGGATCATATACCGAATCAATGGATGAAAAGTAAAGCTGTTTCGTATTTAAAGAAGAAATCAGTGTTAGAGGTTAAAGAAAGAAGAGAACGTATCGTAAAAGAAATACAAAACCTTGGTATTGAACTAAGATTTGTAAATGGGGGAGGAACAGGAAGTATAAAAACAACTGAGCAAGATAACTCAGTTTCAGAGATTACTGTAGGATCCGCCTTTTACTCTCCTAAACTGTTTGACTATTATAAAGAAGTAAAATTTCAGCCAGCTGCCGGATTTGCTTTACCAGTTGTACGCAAACCGGCTCCTTTTATTTATACTTGCCTAGGTGGCGGATATATTGCCTCAGGTGCAGTTGGTAAAGATAAAGAGCCTGAGGTTTGGATGCCGCATGGTGCAAAACTATTAGCTTTAGAAGGTGCTGGTGAAGTGCAAACGCCAATTTTTTATAACGGCGAGGAACTAGTGGATATAGGAGATTCTATCTTGTTTCGTCATAGTAAAGCTGGGGAGTTATGTGAGCGTTTTCCTATTTTGTATCGCATTAAACAAGGGGAAATTGTTGGAGAGTATTCAACATATCGGGGGGATGGACAATGCTTTCTATAAAGGGACAAAAATGGAGAAATTGGACAGGGAATGTAGAAGGAACGCCGCATTATACGATGTATCCAAAAAGTATACAAGATGTAGTAGAAGTTGTGGGGCTTGCACGAAAAAAAGGAAAGAAAATTCGTGTTGTCGGTTCAGGTCATTCGTTTACACCTCTTGTGCAAACGGAAGAAATTTTAGTTTCTTTAGATGAATTGAAGGGCATTGTGAATATTGATGCAGAGAAGAAGGTTGCCGAAGTATGGGCGGGAACAAAGCTACATGATTTAGGGAAGTTACTTCAGGAAAAAGGTTATGCGCAAGAAAATTTAGGGGATATTGATTCACAATCTATTGCAGGAGCGATTAGTACGGGGACTCATGGGACGGGTGTTACATTTGGGAGTTTATCAACACAAGTTATAGAGATCACGGCAGTTTTATCAACAGGTGAGAGTATAGTTTGTTCAGAAGCCGAGAACGCTGAATATTGGAAAGCATTTCAGTTGTCGCTTGGAATGCTAGGTATCATTGTAAAGATAAAATTGAAGGTTATCCCAGCGTATTCGCTTGTTTATGAAAGTGAAAAACAATCATTGTCTACTGTAATGAACAAACTAGAAGAATATAAGAAGAATCGTCATTTTGAATTTTTCGTTTTTCCTTATTCAGATGAAGTACAAGTGAAATTTACAAACGAAACAACGAGTAAAGAAAGTGATTTGAAATGGCATAAACTAAAGGTGGAGTTACTTGAAAATAGGATGTTCTCTTTATTATCTAAAGGGTGTAAATGGTTTCCTTCTATAAGTAAAGGAGTAAGCCGATTATCAGCTAAGGCTGTACCGAACACGAAAATAATTGGACCAAGCTATGAAGTGTTCGCTACATCACGTACAGTTCCATTTTATGAAATGGAGTACAGTGTCCCTTCAAAGGATATGAGGGCTGTTGTAGAAGAAATTTCAAATCTTATTGAAAAGAAAAAGTATAAGGTGCACTTCCCGATTGAATGCCGCTACGTGAGAGGTGATGATATATGGCTCAGTCCAGCATATGGAAGAGATTCAGCGTATATAGCTGTTCATATGTATAAAGGTATGAAGTATGCCGCTTATTTTGGTGAAGTGGAGAAAATTTTTCTAAAGTATGAAGGGCGCCCACATTGGGGGAAAATGCATACGTTAACGTACGAAAAATTGCAAAATATATATCCAGAATTGCATTCGTTTCTAAAAGTGAGGAAGTCACTAGATGAAACAGGAATATTTTTAAGCCCTTATACAGAAAAGTTATTTACGATTATGAAAAAAAGCTGACAAATTAGTATTTGTCAGCTTTTTTAAGTGTAATTGCATTTCTTGTATGACTAATACGCTCGTAAAATAGTAATTTATCACTACTAAATACATGTAATAAAACATGAATAATAAATAGCCCGTTAATTACAAATTGGAATAACAGTATAACTAGTAATACTAAAGGCTCTGTATGATTTAAAATAGAGCTACTAGAAAGAATGTAATTGATTCCACCTAAAATGAAATAGAATATACCGTAACGAATGAATAATTCTTTTAGTGTAATACGCTCTGCTTGTCCTTTAATGTAAATACGAAGCAACGCTTTCCCTATTGTTCTTCCATTTGTAAAGTATGGGATGATAATAAAGTAAATTAAGATTGAACATGCGATGAAAAGGAGTTCGTATACATTTGTATAAGATTGGATGTTAGAAAAAAATAGTGAGTTTCCTTTGTTTTTAATGAAAGGTACAACGATAGATAAGAAGATCCAATCAATTTGCATAGCGATGAGACGACGAACGAATCCGACTGGTTTCGTTTCCAAATCAATATGACTATCTAATTCGCTTGTTTTTGGCAGGAAGTACGTAAATATTGGCGCAATGATAAAACCGATTACGCCGCCTAGTGTGTTTAAAAACAGATCGTCGATATCGAATAAGCGATATGCACAATTATAAATACCATATAATCCAGTTACTTGTGTTAATTCAAAGAACAGTGAAAGGCAAAAAGAAATGCACACTGTTTGGAAGAAACTACGTCGGAAATAATAACGTAAGTAAATACCGAATGGAACGGTTAATAGAACGTTAAAAGCAACTTGTAAAAATGCAGATTCTTTTAATAACAAGAAATAAGTAGTAGGTTTCGTTAAAATTGCCGATGTATGATTACTAATCTCTTGTATGAAATAAAATGGTGAGAGTTGCATATGCTGTGTATTAGCGGGTTGTAGGCTACAAGTATCATACGTTTGTGGTAACGGCAAAATAACAAGAAAATAGGCATTTAATAAGTAAAGTAATAATGAGTATAAAATAAATGAGCGCCATTTATTTAAATAACCGTATTTTCGATAATTAAATATTAAAAAAGGAATTAATAGAAACATTGCTAAAATAGGAAATAAAATAAAAGCTGTTTTTACTGGAAATAAATATGCAGTCAAAATGAAGCTCCTTTCAATGAAATTTCGTTTATCATTATAGCGCTTAAAAGAATGTAAAACAAAGTTGAAATAGCTCGAAATAGAAAAAATTACAAATTTAAAATAGATTAAGTTATAATAAGTTTAATATAAAGATATTATGATTATACAAGTTGAAAGAGGGTACATGATATGCAATATGAGCTTTTTTCGGTAAGCGGGGATCATATTACAACTTTTGAAAGCACATGGCGTTTTCAAGAGGGGGAACAGATTTTTGTTCATGATGATAATACAAAACGAAATTTTATTATTATTCGCTTAACACATGATTTATTTCAAAAAAATACACATGTTATTCGCTTGTATTGTCAGGAAAAGAAAGTTTATGCATAAGGAAAAACCACTTACTGTATGAGGGCAGTAAGTGGTTTTTTATCCCGCTATTTGTGGGCAGTAAAACTCCCACCTCAAAATTCAGGTGGAGCAAAGAAGTTAGGTGGGAGCAGGGGGGATGAACAAAACCCCCACTGATTAAAGTTTCATTTTATAAGAAAATGATAGTTAGCACACCTACGATAATACAGTAGAAAGAGAAGTATTTTAAATTTCCTTTTGCCATAATGTTCATAAACCATTTTAATGAAATATATGTCATGACAAATGTTGCGATGAAAGCAACAATATAAGGTACAAATAATGTATCTAAATTTGGATCGTTTGCAATGTCTGTAATACTTAACAATAAACCACCTAAGCTAACAGGAATGTATAGTAAGAATGAGAAGCGAAGAGCTGTTTCTTGCTTCATACCAAGTAACATTGCTGCCACGATTGTAGCACCTGATCTGCTTATACCAGGAATTAGTGCGCAAGCTTGTGCTAGACCAATAATGATTGCATCTTTCATAGAAAGGTCGCCATCATTTTTACGTCCACGCAAGTTTCGAATAATCCAAAGGCCGATAGCAGTAATAAGAAGGGAAATCCCAACCATTTTAACACCTTTTAAATAGTGGTCGATATAATCTTTAAATAAAACTCCAATTACACCTGCTGGAATGGTTGCAATAACAAGGTAAATAATAAAGAAGAAATCTGATTTTGCATCTTCTGCTCTTGTGAATATATAAGATAGACCATTCTTTGTTAGACGAATTAAGTCATTTCTATAAATAAGTAATACAGCTAATAATGAAGCTGAATTAACAAGTAGCTCAAAGCTAAACCCTTCTATTTTTAGTCCTAGCAAATGCTGTGCTAAAACGAGGTGACCGCTTGAAGAAATCGGAATTGGTTCTGTTAGTCCTTGGAATAGACCAAGAATTAAATATTTTAAAATGTAATAAAATTGTTCCATAACATCCTCCTTGTGTATTAGTCGAAAGAAATAACTTTTCTATTATAACAAAAGAGAGAGTGAATATTGAGAAGAAAATAATATTCGAAATATAATAAAAATCCCCTATGACGTCATAGGGGGTTTTTTACATTACTGAAAACCTACTATTTTTTGAATACTTTTTGATAATTGAACATCGACTTTTTCAGCATCATTAATATGATTCATAATAGTAGTGTTTAATTTTTGGAACATTTGTTGTGTGTTTGCAAATTCTCGTAATATATCATCGTTACAAGATTTTTGGTTTTCGATAGCGTTAATAACATTTGTAGCGCCACTTTGTAATGTTTGAATCATCATTAAAATATTTTCAATTCTAGCGTTAGTATCAGCGCTCATTTCAACACCTTCATCAACTAAATGTAAATTATCTTTTGTATTTTCATATGCTTTTTCAATTTCTTCTTGAATTTTTTTCGTTAAGTTACCGATGTTTTTTGTACTTTCAGCTGTACTTTCAGCTAGTTTTCTTACTTCATTAGCAACAACAGCAAATCCTTTACCGTGTTCTCCAGCACGTGCAGCTTCAATACTTGCATTCAACGCTAGTAAATTTGTTTGTGCTGCAATGTTTTGAATCACTTCTACAATTTGTTCAATTTCTTTAGAGCGTTCGCTTAAATGATTCATACTATTAGAAGTACGTTGAGATTGTTCACCTAATCTATTAATTACAATGAGTAAGCGATGAACGGATTCTTTTCCTTCATTAGAGCAATCGATAATTTCTTCAATAGATTGAATTAAGTTTTGCTCTTTTTGTAGCATTTCGTTATTTAATTCGTTGGAATGTGTAGTGCGCATAGAAACATTTTCAAAGCATGCGTTCAATTGTTGAATTAAGTTTTGGAGTGTATGATGTTGGCTATTTACAAGTTCGTGCTCTTGCATAACGCTTTTTACACGATTATGGATAGAAGATATAATTTCTTGTTTTTCCACATCTTTTTGTTTTAATTCTGCTTCTAGTTCATGTATATGAGTTTCTAGTTGATCAATTTTATGTTGGAGTGATTTCTTTTGAGTAAACATTTTATTTAATTCAACCGCCTTTGGGATTTTTAATTTCTCTATATTTGGATTTTAGCATCTTTTATAATTTTTAAATATAGGAATTGTTAAATATTTAAGAATCTATTACATTTTGTTCACAATTCTCTTTTTTTGTCATGAAAAATAAACTGTATTTAATGGTCCTGTAAACAAACTGTAAAATAAATCATGTATAACTGTATAAGAAGGGAGTCGGATTATGAACTATTTTAAGCGAATCAGTAGTCTAGTATTAGCAGGAATTATCGTTCTTTCTAGTACAGTCGCTGTAAAAGCAGAGTCAAACGACGAGAAACTTAACAACATGCAACAGCAATTGCAGCAAAACGATGCAGATATGCAGAAGAAAGAGCAAGAGAAGCAAGCTGTTAGTAAAGAAATTCAAGGTATCGAAAACGAACTACATAATTTAAATAATACAATTGCAAAAAATAAAGAGGATCAAGCTGCTATTCAACATAAAATCGATGAAACACATAAGCAGATTGAACAAAAAAAAGCAGATATTATCGTTTTAGAAGATAAAGTCCTTGCTCGTAAGGATATTATGAAAAAACGTATGGTTTCTGTTCAAAATAGCTCAAACACGAGTTTAGTAGTAGAAGTTGTTGTAGAATCAAAAAACTTTGCAGATTTCATACAACGTATGAATGCAGTTACTACTATTCTAGAAGCAGATAAAGAAATTTTACGTCTACAAGAACAAGATCTTCGTCAAATTGAAGAAGATAAAAAAGCAATTGACGAAAAAGAAGCATCTTTAGTAGTAGATAAGCAAAAATTAGCAAAAGCACAAGCGGATTTGCAAGATAACTTGAAAAAACGTCAAGATAACTTACAAACGGTTCAGGCTAAATATAATCAGATTGCAAGCCAACTTAATTTAGCAGCGGAAGAGAAAGCAAAAGTTGAAGCAAATATGAAAGCAGTACAAGAAACAATTGCTCGTGAACAAGAAGCAGCAAGAATTGCAGCAGAAGAGCGCGCAAAAGCTGAAGCAGCTGCAAAGGCTGAGCAAGAAGAGTTGGCAAAAGCGAAGGCAGCAGCAGCTAAGCAAAAAGAAGAACAGGTAGCTAAGCCGGCAGAGCCTGTAGCTAAAGATACAACACCAGCTAAGCCGGATCCAAAACCAGCTCAAGGTGGAAAAGAATTTTATGTAACAGCAACTGCTTATACAGCTGATCCATCTGAAAATGGCTATAAACCGGGTGAAACTGTAAAGTCTAAGTTAGGACATAATTTGACTGCAAATCCAAACATGAAACTAATTGCTGTAGATCCAGCTGTGATTCCATTAGGTTCTACTGTGTATGTGGAAAATTATGGTACGGCGATTGCTGGAGATACTGGTAGTGCGATTAAAGGTCATATAATTGATTTATTAATGCCAGATTCAGCTACAGCTAATAATTGGGGCAGAAGAAGTGTTAAAGTTACAATTTTAAACTAAAACGAAATCCAACTTTACAAAACGTAAAGTTGGATTTTTTTTGTAAAAATAATGTTAAGTTGAGTTTACATTTTGTTAAGTAAAGCATACAATGATGGTAAGAGGTGGTAAATTTGACCATTTGCAATAAGGTGAAGGAATTAAGAGCTCGCTTTAATTTTACGCAAAGTGTATTAGCAGAAAAGGTAGGAGTGACGAGACAAACGATCGCTGCAATTGAAAAAGGGGATTACGTTCCTTCATTGTTACTAGCATTGACGATTTGTGATGTATTCGAGTTAAAGATGGAAGATGTATTTGTTTTAAATAAGGAGGGGGAAGAGGATGAATAGAATTGGGGTTTCTTATATCTTAAATGTGCTGAGATTTGTGATAGCTTTTTGGGCGTTTATTGAGCTCTATTATGCTTGGATAGAGCTGGCAAATATTATTGAAACTGAGAAATTACCGTTTGAAGTAACAATCAACATGATGCCATTAGGATTGTTAACAATTGTAGCTATTATAACGACGATTTTTTATAAAGTTCAAAAGAAGAAACATAAAGCTCTTTCTTATTGGATGTACCCGTTATTATTTCCACAAGAAGACGAGCGGGAAAAAGCAATTACACAAAAGGCATGCCGGACAACATTTATTTCATTTTGGTATGGAATAGTTATTGCTATTGGATTTTTAACACTTTCTCCTGTAGCTAATTTATATATTCCTGGATATCCATTATATATTTTATTTTTCATGCTTTTTATTCAAATGACAGTCTTTTACGTATCACTGTACAGAAATAAATTAGTCTAAAAAAGAAACCTTCTTGCTGATGCAAGCAGGTTTCTTTTTTAGCTTACACTTGTACATATAGCAATATTGTCTTATCATTTTATATAGAGTAAGATTTTGTAACGGAAAGGAATTGTATATGAATAAGCAAAGAATTTATAGTATAGTAGCAATCCTTCTATTTGTTGTAGGTGGTGTATTAATCGGAAAGCCATTTTATGATGGATATAATGCAGAGAAGAAGCAGACAGCGAATGTACAAGCTGTTCAAAAGATGGAATATGAAAAGCATGATACAGAATTTGTAGATGCTTCAAAAATTAATCAACCAGACTTGGCAGAAGTAGCGAGTGCATCGTTAGATAAAAAACAAGTAATCGGTCGTATTTCAATTCCGAGCATCTCATTAGAACTTCCTGTTTTAAAAGCGTCGACTGAAAAGAATTTATTATCAGGTGCGGCAACTGTAAGAGAAAATCAAGTAATGGGACAAGGGAATTATGCACTTGCAGGGCATAATATGTCAAAAAAAGGTGTTTTATTTAGTGATGTATCAACTTTAAAGAAGAACGATAAAATTTATTTGTATGACAATGCAAATGAGTATGAGTATACTGTTACCGGTGTATCTGAAGTGACTCCTGATAAATGGGAAGTTGTAGAGGATCATGGGAAAGATGAGATAACACTTATTACATGTGTATCTGTTAAGGATAATTCTAAGCGTTTTGTTATTACGGGTGATTTAGTAGGAACAAAGGCTAAGAAATAAAGAAAAAAGAAGGTTCACTCTTTAAAGAGTGAACCTTCTTTTTTTATCCAATGTTGAGAAATAAAAGAATATTTCAGTTGGCATTTAAATATTTTTCTATTTTTATATAATAAAGTAATGATTCTAGATTTTGGGAGGAACAAAAGTGAAACAGCAAGTAAAAAGACTTCTTTTAACAACAAGTGTAGCGTTATTGGTAGCGCCAATTTCTGCTTATGCACATCCAGGACGTACAGATGCTAATGGTGGACATACGTGTCGTACAAATTGTGAAAAATGGGGATTGCAGTACGGGGAATATCATTATCACAATAAACCAGCTTCTAGCGGCGGAACAACAAGCCCTGCGCCTAGTCAAAATAATAATGGTGCTGTAGAAGCGGAGAAACAAGCAGAAGCACAGCGTAAAGCGGAGGCAGAGAAACAAAGAGCTGCAGAAGCACAGCGTAAAGCAGAGGAAGAGAGACAGCGTGTAGCCGAAGAGCAAAGAAAAGCAGAAGAGGCACGTAAGCAAGAGGAAGCCCAGCGCCAAGCTGACATGGAAAAAGGACAGCTTGAAGGGCAAAAAAGCGGAGAGACAGATTTTAAAGCAGGAAAGAATAATGCAGAAGGACATGTAGCTGGAAAGTCAGATGCATATAAACAAGCATTTACAACTGCGTATGCTGCGGCATGGTCTTTAGAAGAACAGAAAAAAGCACATTTTGAAAAAGGTAAAGAGCAAGGGTTAACACAAGAAGCAATGGACGATAGTCAAATTACTCCTGAGTTTAAGGGGAACTTTGCAGAAGGTTTCCAAGTAGGTAATAAAGAGAGAACCGAAAAGATTGAAAAAGAACAAGCGGAACTTGGTGAAAAGGCTGGTAAAGAATTAGCTGAAAAGAAACCTGGAAATACTGAAAAGGATACATATGTGAAAGTATATGAAACCGCGTATGAAAAAGGATATAAGTCTGCTAAAAAGGCAGCGGAAAAAGCTGGATATACATATGCATTTGAAAATTATGATTTAAAAGTTCCTGCTAAGTATGACAAGCATGAGTCATTAAAGAAATGGTTTACGGAAGGATTTAAATCAAATAAAAAGGCAGCGGAAATTCGAGAAGAAGGATATAAAAAAGGAGACAGCTGGCTTTCGTTCTTCTATAAGAGTTTCGTTCCAAGTGAATATAAAGAACATAAAGGCTTGTATGAACAAGCAATAGAAAAGGGAAAGAAAGCGTAAAAAAAGATGAGGAAAATTCCTCATCTTTTTTTAATCCATCCATTTCACTAATTTCTTAGAAATTGATAATAAAACACAACCTAAAACGATCGCCACAGCGCCAATAACTGTGAATACTTCAGCATATCCAAGTGAAGTTGTGAAGCTTGCAAGCTGTCCGCCTAAAATATTAGCAATACCTGAGCTTGCTAACCATACTCCCATTAATAAAGAAGCAAGTTTTACTGGAGCGAGAGCACTAACCATTGATAGCCCGACAGGTGATAAGAATAGCTCACCTAACGTATGGAAAAGATACGTAAAGACGATAAATAGTAAGTTTGCTTTTTCTGTAATGTTATGTTCGTCACTGCCTGTTTTTAACGTAGCGATAACAAGAACAATATAACCGATACCGAGTAAGATCATACCAAGTCCCATTTTTGTTGGGATTTTCATGTCACCATTTTTTCTAGTTGCCAGTTTCGCCCATAATGCTGAAATAGCTGGTGCAAGTAAAATAATAAATAACGGATTGACCGATTGGAACCAAGATGTTGGAACTTCCCATCCGAACACAGAGCGGTCTACAAATTTGTTTGTATATAATGTTAACGAACTACCAGCTTGTTCAAATCCAGCCCAGAAGAAGACAACAAAGCATGTTAAAATGACGATAACTGTTGTACGTTGTTTTTCTTTTTTTGTTAACGGTGTATTTCCTATTGTTTGTTGTCCAGCAGCCGTTTGCAAATCGCGAGTTGGTTTTTTACCGATATCACCAAGGAAGCGATTTGATAGTGTTGTAAATAAAATTTGTCCAATGATCATTCCGATTGAAGCGGCTAAGAAACCGTAACGGAATCCGAAATGAACAACACCGTCCACTGTTGTTTTAAATAAATTTTCTGATAAAAATCCGCAAACGAGTGGAGCTAAAAATGAACCGACGTTAATACCCATGTAGAATATTGTAAATGCACTATCACGTTTTGGATCGTGCTCTTCGTATAATTCTCCAACAAGTGTAGAGATATTCGGTTTGAAGAATCCATTACCGATAATAATAAGCGCTAATCCGAGGTATAGACCGACTTGGTTTTGCAAGGCAAATAGTGTAAGGTTACCGATTGCCATTGTTATACCACCAATTGTGATGGCTTTTCGTTTGCCTAGAAAACGGTCCGTTAAGTATCCACCGATCAATGGTGTGAAATAACAAGCACCAGTATAAAATCCGTAAATAGAGAGTGCCCAAGCGGGACTAAACCCAAGACCACCACTTACTAAAGCTGTTGTTAAATATAATGTTAATAATCCTCGTAATCCATAGTAACTAAATCTTTCCCACATTTCTGTAAAGAAGAGTAAGTATAAACCTGGAGGATGTTTCTTTTTTCTTTGTTGTTCTCTTTCTAGTTGTATCGCTGATTCCATAATATTTTCCTCCTGACACAAGCAAAAAACAAAGTTAATAGTATTATATGATTAATATTTTACCTTATTAACTATTATAAGTCAATAAAGGTTGATTTTTCAGAAGAAATTTGAAAAGGGAAATAGCTATAGAATGGGTGTTTCTTTTGTGATAGACTATGGACTATGTTTTCTTTGTAAGGAAGCGGATTACCGCATTTTTTTATTTGTGGAATTGATTTCATGTAAGGTGAAATTGAAGAAGGAGAAAGAAATGAAATTGTTACAGAAAAAAGAAATTTTGCTTATTAGTCTTATGTTATTCTCTATGTTCTTTGGGGCCGGAAATCTTATATTTCCACCTTTCCTTGGATATGAAGCAGGAGAACATGTATGGATTGCATTGTTAGGTTTTATTATATCAGCAACAGGGCTTCCTATATTAGGTGTTATCGCTATTGCGAAAGCAGGGAGTTTTCAAACGTTAGCAGGCAAGGTTCATTCTTCATTTGCAATTATTTTTCCGTGTATTGTGTACTTATTTATTGGACCAGGTCTTGGTATACCACGTGCAGGAAGTTTAGCTTTTGAAATGGGGCCAGGCCAGTTGTTCCCAGAAGCGGGTAGCGTAGTTTTGTTATTGTACACGGCTATTTTCTTTAGTATTGTTTACTGGTTAAGTTTATCACCGTCTAAATTAATGGGCTTGTTTGGAAAGGTGTTAACGCCTTTATTATTATGTATGATTGCTATTATATTTATAAAAAGTATGTTTACATCAGTAGGCAGTGTGAAAGAGCCTGCAGGAAATTATGGACAAGCTCCTATGTTCCAAGGATTTTTAGATGGATATTTAACGATGGATGCGTTAGCAGCTTTAATATTTGGGATTGTTATTGCAAATGCTCTGCGTGCAAAAGGTGTAGCGGATGATAAAGGTTTAGCGAAATATATGAGTATTGCTGGTATTGGAGCAGGACTATTACTAACTATTATTTATGTCATTCTTGGATATGTTGGTTCAATTAGTGGTTCATTGGGTACATTTGATAACGGTGCGAAAGTGTTAGCACAAGTTATGACTACATTATTTGGACAAGGTGGGTTAGTTTTATTAGGTCTTATTTTTACTGTCGCTTGTCTATGTGTTTCAATTGGACTTGTTACGTCTTGTAGTCAATTTTTCACAAGTGTATTTCCGAAAGTATCTTATAAAGTTTGGGCATTTATATTAAGTTTTGTTAGTATGGTTTTAGCTAATTTAGGATTAACGCAAATTTTAAAAGTATCGGTACCGATTCTTGGATTTATTTATCCAGTTGCACTAACGCTTATTATTTTAGGGTTATTCCATAAGTATATTGGAAAGTATGTATACGTATATTCGGTAACGATTGGACTCGTAGCGGTATTTAGTGCGATTGATGTTTTAAACAAAAGTGTACTGATGAATAAATGGACACCACTACTAAAAATGCTTCCGTTTTATACAGAAGGTGTAGGTTGGATCGTTCCGGCATTTGTAGGTGCCTGCCTCGGTATGATTGCTAGTATTGCTATAAATAAGAAGAAATAAGTAAGAGGTGTTTTCCTATTTCGGAAAACACCTTTCTTTTTTGGAAAAATGGTATCGAACATGAATAGACTAATAGTATGATAAGGGTAATTGGTAATATATAGGTTGATTGAAAAATCGATGATGAGGGGGGAGTATATGAAGGGGGATTTAAACAAGAAAATAGAAGCACTCGAAACGGCAATTGAAACGATGCAAGAGACACTTTATGAATTGAAAGCGAAACAAAGAAAAATAGAAGTAGATAAAGTTCAACAAAATGTTAATAAGGAAAAGAAAGAATATATTGAAGCGGTAAGTAATGAAAAGTTACAAGAAGATGTAGTTAAGACGAGGAAGTCCATGCAAGAGCCAGAGGTGAAACAAGTAGATATATCTGCATTTAAACCAGAACCATTTAATATTATAAAGTTTTGTCAAACGTGGTTACCACGCATATTTGTCGGTATTATGCTACTTGGCGTTATTTGGTTATTCAAAGCAGGGGTAGATGCCGGATTATTGACACCAGCGATACGGGTTTTGTTTGGTATAGTACTATCTGCCGGTTTGTATTACGTAGGAGATATACAAATTAAAAGTGAGCGGCAAGCGTTAGGGTTAGTATTAGCTGGAGGAAGTATTACGGGAATTGTTTTAACAACGTTTGCGGCACATTATTTATATGAGTTTATTCCTGCAAGTATTGCGTTTATCTGTAATATTGTATGGGTTATTTTAGGGATTTATTTAGCGAAAAGATATAGATCGGAATATCTCGCTATTTTCGTGGCGGTGGGAGCATTTTTTGTTCCTTTCTTGTTAAATAGTACGACTCCTAATACGTATATTTTCTTTAGTTATGAGACGATATTAACAATTAGCCTATTATGGTATGCATTGAGAAACCGTTATAAGTACTTGTATATGATTTCTTATGTTGTTGCGGCAATTGTCCTATTTGTCTTCTTTGTTGTTATGTCAATATTAGTAGAGAATGTGCAAGTACAGTTAACAGTTGTATACGGTGCAATTCATTTACTATTATTTTGGCATATGTTTTCGGAGAGAAGTTTTATACAAGAAGCACGATTGGCGATATTTAGTGCGAATGCAGTTTTCTTTATTTTAGCCATTTCTCAAATTCCTGAATTTACAACGTGGGGATTAGTTATAAGTGCATTTGTGCATGCTGTTATGTTTGTACTTGAATATAGGAAGAATAAACATTCTGTATTTTCAAATCTAATATTTGGCTTTGCAATGGGATCATTTAGTTTAGCGATTTTATACGAGTATAGTTTGGTGAATGCAGCGATCGTATTATTGTTACAAGGTTTCCTCGGTATGGTTACTGCTATTAAAGTAAAGCAAAATATTAAGTTGTATGTAGGTGCAACGATTTATGCGATTGGAATGGTACAGACAATTTTTAGCCCGTTTGATGAGTTCATTTCAGCAGGGTTTGTCGCTCATATTATTTTGATAGGAACGTTCTATTATTGCATGAGACAAGCGAAAGAAGTGTTAGCGAGTTTTGGTAAATATGTGTACTCTATAGCGCTCTACTCGTTAATGGTTATTGTATTTATTACAATTACTAGGATCGGTGAAGTTCTTTCTACAGATGGAAGTATAATTAGCGTATCTGTATCATTATTATGGATGGTATATGCTTTATTTGCAGTTTGGTTTGGCCGTTATAGACAGATGAACGAAATATTATATGCTGGATTAGTCGTATTAGTAGTAACAGTAGGGAAGTTATTCCTTCTCGACCTACCAGAGGTGTCGATGATGATTAGGGCGGTGTTATTCTTAATCGTAGGTAGTATAGGTATCGTTATTTCAAGAATGTTTTTCTCAAAAGAAGAGAAGTGAGAAGAAGGCAATCCCTTTACGGATTGCCTTTTCTTTTACTTTACTTTACTTTACTTTACTTCTTACCAATCGTTACAGCCTCATTATATTTAGCTGTTGTGTTTTGTCTTAGGCGAAGTGTTGCTTGTCCAGTTGTATTTGGGGCAAGTTGTACGTTCACAATTTTTTCAGCAGATCCTTGGTTATTTGTTATGAAAGAGAATGTACTGCTATATCCGAAAGAAGACGGCCAAGTGCCATTTGTATTTTGAACTTTTGCTACCTGTGTTCCGCCAGTTGTGAAAATACCTAAAGAATAATTATTGTACGTTGTATTTGGTAATAAGTTATTTACTTGAATCGTCATTTGGAACACTTCATTGTTTGGTAGAATGCTAGGGTGAGTAATTACGTAATCACTCGTTGTCACTGCACCGTTATAGCCGTATGAACCTGGTTTGAAAGTATTTGTATTGAACCACTGGTAACCTTGACTTGGTGCACTCCAAGGTTCTGGTTGTGGTTCTGTTGATAAACTTGGTTGTTCAAATGTTTGTAGAGCTGTAGGTGCATCAAGTTGTAAACCACTTACTTGATCTAAGCTTGTAAATGTTTCTTGCTTCGCTAGCCAATTCACGATGTTTTCTAATAGAACAGCATCGTTTTCTTCTTTATAACCATCGTAAGTTTTCTTTGTTTGGCCAGAATCTTCACGAACATATTTTGGCGTCGCATCTTCAACTGGAGAAGAGTCACCGATAAAGGCAGCTTTTCCAAGTCCTACTTTTGCGATAGCAGCATAAGGACCCTCTGCAACGCCACCACCGTTATAAACGCCGCTATCAACAGCGTTATTCCATTTTGATGGATTTTCTGGAAGATATACAAGGCCTTTCGCTAGTTTTGGATTTGTAATTGCAAGAGTAGAGCCGGCATGCATGGCTACAGATGATACACCTTCTGTAATTCCGAATGATTGTTCAGGTGAAACAATATTTTTAGCTGAAACATCACCAAGTGCGTTATAGCGGAAGCGAATACCGAAATTATTGGATAGCCAATCAGAGCTTTCGACTCCTTGCATAGCTTGTGAATTTGCTTCCTCGTTTGACATTCCTTTTGCTGGATTATCCCAAGCACCGCGTCTATATCCATTGAATACTTCGGAAGAGTCCCAACGGTTTTTATTACGATCTGCATTATAATGATCGGCAATGAAGAAGATACTGCCGCCATTTTTCACGTATTGTAACATTGCATCTTGTTCAGATTTTTTGTAAGGAATATTAGCTTCTGGAACGATAAACACATTGTAGTTTTTTAAATCTTCGTATGTAATAGGTGCTGATTTACGAAGTTCTTTTACATGATATCCGTTTTGGGCAATGCCATTTCCGAAATCAGAAAAGCCGCCATCAATAACCCAATCAGCCGTCCCGGCAGTTTGACCGTGCGTATTATCGAATAATACTTTTTTCCCATTGTTTTGATTTACAATTTTTGCAGCAATTTCAGGAGCTGGATCTACAGAGCTTTCGGCATAAGTAGATGGAACATAAGCGCTTCCTAAACTGATTGTAATTGCTGTTGCTAAAGAAAATTGAATCCATTTTTTATTCTTCATAGAAGAATCCCCCTAATAATAAATATATGTGCTTTAATAATGTAATTTATTTTTCTGTAAAAATAAAGATAGAAAATATTAAATAGTGTAAAGATAACGTTAATTCGATTGAGAAATATTTGTGTGAATAATGAAAAAATCTCTCCCTAGTAAATTAGGAAGAGACCATAGGTTTAACTAATTTTTGAATTAGGTGTTTCATCGATCTTATGAAACCCTTTCATGTAATACACGATAGCTAAGCCGATAAGCCAAATTGGGCCAATGATTAATGCAATTCGTGTATCTTCTGAATACGCCATAATACCTAGTACAAGTGCAAGGAAGCCAAGTGAGAAGTAAGAGCTTAATGGATGTAAAGGCATTTTATACGTTAGCTTGTCTTTTTTCTCAGTTGATAATCCTTTACGGAATTTAATTTGAGCGACTAATATAATACCCCAAGTCCAAATTGCCCCGAAAGTTGAAATACTAGTTAACCATGTAAATACTTTTGCAGGCACAAGGTAGTTTAATATAACACCAACAAGTAAAACGATAGCCGTTGCTACAATTCCTTGACTCGGAATACCGTTTTTATTTAAACGACCGAATCTTTCAGGAGCTTTCTTTTGTTGTGCCAAAGTAAATAGCATACGCCCTGTACTAAATAAACCACCGTTACAAGAAGAAAGTGCAGCTGTTAATACAACAAAGTTAATAATACCTGCTGCTTTTGCAATGCCGATTTGTTGGAATGTTAATACGAATGGACTTCCTTTCTCGCCAAGTTCGTTCCATGGATAAATTGCCATCATAACGAATAATGCCCCGACGTAAAAGATTAGGATTCTCCAAAATACGTTATCGATAGCTTTTGCGAGTGTTTTCTTCGGGTTTTGAGCTTCACCAGCTGTAACACCAATTAGTTCAACGCCTAAATAAGCGAATAATACCATTTGTAAGGAAAGCAATAATCCAGAGAAGCCATTTGGGAACCAGCCCCCATGTTCCCAAAGATTTGAAATACCAGTTGCAACGCCGCCATTTCCAAATCCGAATAGAATAATACCAAAGCCAATCACTACCATACAGATAATTGTGACAATTTTAATGAGAGCAAACCAAAACTCAAGTTCTCCAAATACTTTTACTGATAAGAAGTTGAAAGCGCTCATTAATAATAGAGCGAGTAGTGCCCAAGTCCAGCGCGGGATATCTGGGAACCAGTACTGCATGTAAATTCCAGCCGCCGTAATTTCAGCCATACAAGTAACAACCCATAAGAACCAGTAGTTCCAACCAGTAATATAGCCAGCAAGTGGGCCGATATAATCATTAGCATATTTACTAAAAGAGCCGGCAACCGGTTGTTCAATTGCCATTTCTCCGAGCGCTCGCATAATGAAAAAAATAACGAGTCCAGCGATCATATAACCTAGTAAGATGGAAGGACCAGCTAGTTTAATAGCAGAAGCAGATCCTAAAAATAGTCCAACGCCAATAGCCGAACCGAGTGACATTAAAGTAATATGTCGTTCTTTTAAACCTCGATTTAAAGTTCCAGATTTGTTTGTGTGCTGCATAAGAAGAATCCCCCTTGTAGAATGAGCTACCTAAATATTTAACTATTTCAAATTATAAAACATTTCTATCTGTTATGCTACAAAAATAATCAAAATGAACTGTACTACATCTGAACTTGTCAGACTTAAACTTAAAATTCTCACTATTAGAGAATATATTGACTCTTCTTTTTATTGATTGTTAAGATTAAGTATTATATTTTCTCACATACTAGTAAGAAAAGAATGTGTGATAATAATTCAGGTGTAGGAAGGGTACATAGCCATGTTTCAATTACAAAAATATAACACTTCTGTGAAGCAAGAGCTTTTAGCGGGCATCACAACTTTTTTTACATTTGCGTATATTCTTGTCATCAATCCGAAAATATTATCTGATGCAGGTGTACCATTTGATCAAGCGTTTACGGCAACTATTATTGCGACAGTTATTGGGACGCTATGTATGGCGTTTTTAGCTAACTATCCAATTGTTATTGCTCCAGCTATGGGGATGAATGCATATTTTGCTTATTCTGTCGTTCAACAGGCAGAGGGGATTACGTATGTCATTGCGTTTTCGGCAGTATTTGTAACAGGTATCATTTTTCTTTTATTATCTTTCACTTCATTTAGGCAAAAGCTAATTATCGCAATTCCTGACAGTTTAAAACATGCAATTGCAGGTGGAATTGGACTATTTATTGCTTTTATTGGATTACGTCTATCTGGAATTATCGTGGATCATCCATCTAACTTAGTTACGATTGGTGATTTTCATTCTCCAGCCGTTATTTTAACTTTAATTGGTTTAATTTTAGCGGCAGTATTAATGGTATTACGTGTGAGTGGTGCATTATTTATTAGTATGATTGTGACAGGAATTATCGCCTTCTTTACGGGGCAACTGAAGTTTGAGGATAAAATTGTAGCGATGCCTCATTTACCAGAGGGTATTATCGTTTCAAATCCAATCAATGCTTTTTCAGATGTAATTCAGTATGGATTATATGGTGTTGTATTTTCATTTTTACTTGTACTTTTATTTGATACGACAGGTGCATTACTCGGTTTAATTAAACAAGCTGGTTTAATTACAGATAATACAGAGAAACGTTTTGGCAAAGCGTTTATTGCAGATGCGATTGGCGGAACGACAGGTTCTATCTTCGGAACAAGCCCAACAGCAGCAACGATTGAATCGTCAGCTGGTATTGCTGCAGGTGGTAAAACTGGATTAACAGGTATTGTAGTTGTTGGTCTAACGATTATAACGGCATTTTTCAGCCCTGTTATCGCGTCTTTATCAAGTGTAGCTGCTATTACAGCTCCTTCATTAATTATTGTAGGTAGTTTAATGGCACAAAGCATTCGTGATATTAATTGGAATGAATTTGAAGATGCATTACCAGCATTTTTAATTTTCGTTGGTATTCCGTTAACGTCTAGTATTGCAAATGGAATTGCAATTGGATTTTTAGTGTATCCAGTATTAAAAATTGTGAAGGGGAAAGGGATGGAAGTACATCCGTTACTATATTTATTTACAATTTTATTTGGATGTCATTTATTCTTATAGTATAGAGATAGGAAAGGGGGCTTCTTATGAGAGGCTCCTTTTTTGTGTATAATAAAGTGAAAAAAACAAATCAATTACGTAAAATATAAATTACTTATTGGAATATATATGTTACAATAAAGGCAGAGGAGGAACATGAATGGCTGTAAGTAAAATAAAAGTCGCACGTGTTCAGTTAGATTTAACACAACAACAATTAGCAGAAAAAGTAGGCGTCACAAGGCAAACAATTAGTTTAATTGAGAAGGGGAAATACAATCCATCTTTAGATTTATGTTTGAAAATTTGTTATGCAGTAGATAAAACATTGAATGATTTATTTTGGGAGGAAAAGGAGTGATAGGGTGAAAATCGTGAAAGATGAACGTTTAATGATTGAGGGATTAAAACATATTAGATTGGCTTTCATCTTACAAAATGTCGTCATACTAGGCATTGTTTTTTACCGTTACGTCTTGCAAGGGGCAGGGTATGAAAGTGTTTCGGATTTATTAATGGTATTTATGGGCGGGATAATAGTTATTAACTTTTTAAACTTAAAAAATTCGGTGGAAGTGTATGAGCATACAGGTGGAGTATCGCGTAGTTATTTCATGAAACTATTATTAATTCCAGTAGGGATTGTTATTGGACTGTTAGCTATTTGTATCATTGTAACACCAGGTATTTCGATAAAGGAAATTAGTATAACAGGACTTATTATGTTTGTTTGCTTTTTAATTCCTAGTTTGTTTATATACATATATATGAAAAAAATAAAAAGTGAAAATGAAATATAAGAAAAGCTTTCTGCAATATGCAGAAAGCTTTTCTTATATTTCTTTATACATTACTTTATGTAGTCCTATTGGATCAATCTCGAAGATTTCACCATGCTCATGGAAGCCTAATGGTTTGTAATAATCCGCTACGGTAATTCGGGCATTACACCATAGAATATTTGCTTCGCGTTCTTGGAGGACTTGTTCAGCTTTACGGATTAAGGAGCTGCCAGCATGCTGGTTTCGGAAATTAGGTAATGTTGCCATTCCTCGTAGACGATAGTGGTTACCAGCTTTTAAATCAGGATGTATTTCTTTAGAGAAAGAGGCGATGCTAACAAGTTCATCATGTAGAAATGCACCTAAATGAAAGGCGTCTGTTTCGTAATCTGAATCGTATTTACAATCTTCTAATGATTGATTGGGACGCAAAACCTTTTGACGTAATAAGTATGTTTCAGATGCATCAATATGTTTCACTGTAATCATAATATCCCCCTTTCTTATAAGCCTTTTTCTATAAGTTGTAAGAAGAAATATGCGGGTGCAACGAGAAGTCCTAGTATGCTAGCTGTTCCGAGAAGGAGTGAAATTAAGAGACAAAAGTACTTAATTCCATTCGATTTTTTCCATCCATAACTACAAATTTCAATGCTAATACCGATGAGAATAATGGCGACGAGTACTTCTGCTAATAATAAGAGAGCTAAAGTTGAAATAGACATAATGTGATTCATCCCCATAATATGTGATAGTAACATTTTACCATATGAAATTGAAAAAATGCCCCTCATTTATGTGAGGGACATTTTCTATTCTAATATGTTTTTCATTGTATCAATATGTTCTTTTGAACCCGTTACAAGTAAAGTATCGCCATGCTGTAACTTCGTATCACCATGTGGTATTAATGCTTTATTACCACGGTAAATTTGAATGACAAGTACATCACCTAGAAACGGAAGGCGACGAAGTGCTAAGCCATTATATTTATTACTTCGTAGTTCAACCTCACGCACCGTTTCATTTGCTGTTGTAATCAAGCGAACGAGACTCGGTTTATCAATAAGTGCACGTAATAAAATACGTGTAGAGTTAATAGTCGAGAATACAGCGATATGTTCTTGAGTCGCTTTTTCTTGTAGAAGGGGATCTTCTACACTTGCGATGACGTGTTCAACACCTAATTCTTTTGCGTGTTCTGCTAATAATAAGTTTTGTTCATCATCACTTGTCGCAACAACAACACGGTCTGCTTCGAAAGCTTTTTGCCCCATTAAAGATTGAATAGTAATCTCATCTAATTTTACAATAGGGAAGTCATGAGATTTCGCTTCCTCATCATTTATTTTATTTTGACGTATCATATATAGTGTTACGTCATAATCTTCACGTTTTAAATCAAGTGATAACGGAAGGGTAATTCTGCTTGCACCAATAATAGATACTTTCGGTTTTGGTGTTTCCACTTTTGGAAACATCTTTTTAAATAATATAGGTGCAAAAATACAAGTAATAACTGCACTTAAAATAAGAGATGCTGATAAACTTGGGCTAATGATGCCTAGCTTTTCACCGATTTGTGCAGCCGCAATAACTAAAGAAAGTGTTGATGTTAACAAAATAGCACTTCCGAGTACGATATTGCGTGGGTACCATTTTCGTAAGACGAGTGATGGCAACAGTTTTGAAATAAAGAGTCCCACAATTAGAATTGGGATCATTAGCATACTAGAAGGCTCGTTAAAAATAGACCATACTTCTAGATTTACACCAACCATTACGAAGAAAATAGGAATGAAGAAGCCATATCCGATGGAATCAAGTTTTTCAACCATATCTTCATTTGGTGATAATAAAGATACGAGTACACCTGCTAAAAAGGCTCCCAAAATATTTTCTGCCCCAACAGATTCAGATAATCCAACTAATATTAAGATGAGTGCAAAAACAGCTCGTGTATCAATTTGTACACTACCGGCTTTTAAGCTTTCTAGGTATGGAATATTTTTAAAACGTCTTGCGACAAAGTAAATTACAATACCAGCACCGAATAGAAGAAGTAGAAGCCACATGCTTTGGCCACTTTCGGAATTTAATCCGACGAATACAGCGAGTAAAATCATTGTAACTAAGTCTGCAATAACAGCGACTAATAAAATGATTTGCCCGATTGCGGTTTTTCCTAAGTTATTTTCTTTCAATGTTGGTACGACAACACCTAAAGAAATAGTTGAAATAATTAAAGTCATGAACATTGCATTGTCTACGAATCCTAGCCATACGAATATTAATGATAGGGCATAAGATAAAATGAAAATAAACAAGAAGATAATGCTTGCTGCTTGGAATGTGTTCGGTTCGTTTGTCGTATTCTTTTTCCCTTTTTGTTTAAAGATCGAAAAGTCAATTTCTAAACCACTTAAAAACATTAGGAAGATAAATCCTAGTGTTGATAAGACTTGAAGCCACATATCTGGCTCAATGATGTTAAATCCACTTTTACCTACAAAGATTCCTGCGATAATTTCTGCAACAACGACAGGAAGTGCGTTTAATTTAAAGCGCTGTAACAAAAGGGGAACGAAAAACGCGATTGCGACGACAACCATAAGTGATAGAACAGAAGAATGATGTTCCATTGCGTTCTCTCCCTTCAAATAAATATAGTAACTATTTAGCCATATAATAGGAAGAAAAGCAACGGATATGGTTTCGATTTCATAAAGAAAGAGTTTTCTTAACATTTGTCGTAATAAGTATATTTTTCATGATTTTGTTGTTAATTCCGTAATGTGGATGTAATAGGGGAGGGGATAAAGTGAAACTTTAATCAGTGGGGGTCTTACTGCTCGTTAATGCGGGATAAAAAAAGACTGCTGAGGAATCCCAGCAGTCTTTTTCATGCAAATTACATTGAGAAGAAGATCCATACAGTAAGACCAACTGTTGCAGTTGCAACGAAGAAACTGTATATCATTGTAAGAACTTGAATTCTTCCTTCTCCTTCTTTTAAGTGCATGAACATAATTAATTGTAATAACGCTTGCGCAACTGCCATTATGATGATAGTTGTTAATATCGTTGAAAGTGGCAGGTTTGTGTAAAGTGCCACGTATAACGCTAGAAACGTTAGTGCAAGCGATAAAATAAATCCGAAAACGTGTGACCATGGGAATCCGCTATGCCCATGCTCGTTTGCTTGGTTGTTATTTTGACCCATTTACGCCACCATCCCGTTCAAGTAAACTAGTGTGTAAATAAAGACCCAAACAAGATCAAGGAAATGCCAGTATAAGCTGATAATAAATACTTTACGAGCTGTAACTGGTGTTAAACCTCGTTTTAAAATTTGGATAATAACACAAGTTGCCCAGATGATACCACCTGTTACGTGAGCACCATGCGTTCCAAGAAGAACGAAGAATGCCGATAAGAAAGCACTTGTTTGAATCGTTGCACCTTCACCAACGTACAAAATGAATTCTTCAATTTCAAAGAATAGGAAGCCTGCACCTAAAAGTAAAGTCAGGATAAACCAAGCTAACATTCCTTTTTGATTGTGTTTACGCATTTCGTGAATTGCGATCCCACATGTAAAGCTACTTGTTAAAAGTAACAGTGTTTGAATTAAAAGTGTTTTAACTTCAAACAACTGCGCTGGTGTTGGGCCATCAGCCGTACGACCAGCAAGGACTAGATAAGAGGCGAAAAGTGTTGCGAACAGCATAATTTCAGCCCCAAGAAAAATCCAGAATCCTAGGATATTCAATCTGCTTTGCTCGGATTGATATTCCAAAGGTAAGCTTTTATCTAAAGCCGCCATGTCATTTCACCTCTCATGCTATATGTTCTGTTTCTTTAATTTCATCAACGCTTACGTAGTAGCCATCATCATAATCGAATGAACGATAGATTAAGCAACCTAAAATACCAATACCACCGATTGCTGCAATCCAGAACCAGCTAAATACTAATGCAAAACCTGCAAGACCGAAGAATAAAGACGCAATAATAGGCACACCAGAATTACTTGGCATGTGAATTGGTTTTAATTCATCTGCTGTTGGTGTAATTGTTTCTCCACGTTTTTTCATGAACCAGAAAGCATCAGCTTCTTTAATTTCAGGAAGTTTCGCGAAGTTGTAATGTTGTACAGGAGATTGAGTTGCCCATTCAAGTGTACGGCCGTCCCATGGATCTCCAGTTGTGTCACGCTCACCGTGACGTGCACTCCAAATTACGTTATAGCAAAGGATTAGGAAGCCAATAGCCATCATTACAGCACCAACAGATGCGATTTGGTTTAGCCAGCCCCATCCAAGACTTTCAGAGTAAGTGTACATACGACGAGTCATACCGTCTAAACCTAAGAAGTACATTGGGAAGAAACAGATGTTAAATCCGCTCATAAAGATCCAGAATGTCCATTTACCTAGGCGTTCATTTAACATATGACCTGTCATTTTTGGATACCAGTATGTGAATCCAGCAAGCATAGCGAATACTGTACCTGCGATTAATACGTAGTGGAAGTGAGCAATTAGGAAGTAGCTGTTATGGTATTGATAATCAGCTGCTGCCATTCCAAGCATAACCCCTGTAACTCCACCAACTACGAAGTTTGGAATAAATGCCAATGACCAAAGCATTGGAACTGTAAAACGAATACGTCCTTTATACAGTGTAAACAACCAGTTAAAGATCTTAACACCGGTTGGAATCGAAATCGCCATTGTCGAAATCGAGAAGAATGAGTTAACCGCTGGACCTGCACCCATAGTGAAGAAATGGTGAAGCCATACGACGAAACTTAGTAAAGAAATTGCAACCATCGAGTACACCATCGCACTGTAACCGAATAGACGTTTACGTGAGAATGTACTAATGATTTCAGAGAAAATACCGAATGCCGGTAAAATAACAATATATACTTCAGGGTGACCCCATACCCAGAATAGGTTGGCCCATAACATTGGCATACCGCCGCTCGCCATCGTAAAGAAGTGAGCATCGAATAGACGGTCAAATGTCATTAATGCAAGAGCAACTGTTAATACTGGGAAAGCGAAAATAATGATAATTGTTGTAATTAAGATTGACCAAGTAAACATTGGCATTCTCATTAATTTCATACCAGGTGTACGCATTTTTAAGATAGTAACAAGGAAGTTAATACCGGTCATTAGCGTACCGAGACCTGAAATCTGTAATGCAATTGCGTAGTAGTTATTTCCTACACCAGAAGTAAACTCTGTACCTGCCATTGGGAAGTAAGAAGTCCACCCAGCGTCTGGAGAACCACCGATTACGAAAGCGATGTTGAATAACATTGCTCCGACAAAGAATAACCAGAAACTTAAAGCATTTAAGAACGGATATGCAACGTCACGAGCACCAATTTGTAATGGTACTACAAGGTTCATTAATCCCATAACGAATGGCATTGCCATGAAAAGAATCATTACCGTACCATGTGTTGTAAAGATTCCGTTATAGTGTTCAGCGTTTAAATAAGTTGTTTCCGGGAATGTTAACTGGGCACGAATCATTAAACCATCCATACCACCACGGAATAACATTATAACGGCAGAGATAATATACATGGTCCCTATTTTTTTATGGTCAACAGTTGTCAACCACTCATCCCAAAGCCATCTCCATTTTTTGTACTTTGTTAGTACGAAAAGAATCGCTAATGTCACAAGAACGATAGAAGCGTCAGCTCCGTAAATAATCGGGTCACCTGTGACAAAAAATTCATCAAGCTTCACTGTGTTCACTCCAATCTGTTGGAATAATAGCTATTATTTTTTGTTTTTGTAGTAGTTGTAATCACAATATTCAAGTGATTTTGGATCTACATAACTTAAGTGGTGACTAGAGAACGTCATACGCCCCACTACACCAGGTTTAATAATTTCGTTGTATTTCTTTTCTGATAATTTAGGGGCAGTTTCTTGTACTTCTTTTACCCACTTATCATATTTCTCTTTAGTTTTTGCTTCAACTTCGAATTCCATGTGAGTAAATCCTTCACCAGAGAAGTTCGAGCTACGACCTAGGTAAGAACCTGGTTTGTCAGCTTGTAAATATAAGTCCATGATCATGCCATCCATTGTATACTTCATACCACCAAGTTCTGGTACCCAGAAAGCATTCATTGGACCTACAGAAGTCAGTTTAAATTGAATTGGTACACCAGCTGGGATGTTTAAATAGTTAACGGTTTCAATTTTTTCCTCCGGGTAACTAAATAACCATTTCCAGTTTGCAGATGTAACATAAATTTCAACTGGTTTAATATGTTTGGACTCTTGCGGAACCTCTTCCGAAGCATAAGTTGCTTTAACTGTTGGAATCGATAATGCGATAACGATAATAACAGGAATAATTGTCCAAATGATTTCTAATAATGTGTTACCATGTTGATCAGGTGGCTCATAGTCCATATTCTCTGGTTTTTCACGATAACGAATCAAGATGACTGTAAACAAGATGAATACAATTGCGATAATTAATGACATAAGCAAGAATGACCAAACAATTAAATCATACTGTGCTTTTGCAACAGGTCCTTGCGGATTTAATACTGCGAGTTTTTTATCACAGCCACCGAGGAACAGAAGTAATGATAACGGAAGAAGCGAAGCCAACTTCCAAAATGCTTTCTTTAGTTGCACGATTGAAAATCTCCTTTCTCCTTGGATTGAAACTATGCCAATAAAACAATATAAACCTATTAATTTATAGATGGCAATAGTTTTTGTTATATTGTTAAAAAATAGACACAAATGCACGCTTTTTAAGGTGAATATCATTTGTAACTTGATAACATTGTAAACTATTTTCCAAATAAAAACGTGATTGTGAGAATTTTAAGATAAATAAAGTTATACCAACATACCCAATAAATAGAAAAAAATTATCTTATCATAAGGAAAATTACTGAATTTTTAATATATTCAGTTTGTTACCTAAGTTATATTTCTTTTTTGCTCAAATGTGACAACTTTCCGAAACTTTAACTCGGTATAAAATGTAACAAATGATCATAAATGGAACCCCGCAATAAAGAGCAATTCTCTGATCTGGAATGAAAGCTAAACTAACAAATGTAAGGAAATTGAGTGAGAAAGCTACGATTCGAACTATTGGATAAAGTGGTGTGCGGTATTTTAATTCTGCTTGTTCTACTTGTTGATTCATATGTCCCTCCCCCCATATTTTTTTGTATGTTTTAACTAGATTTTATTCGGTGCTTTTAATCATTAGTGGGGGTGAAAAACATACTTGGTTTATTTTGTTGTGAACTGAGTATGTAAAGGAAAAACTAACTATGACTAAATACCTTAGAATGTTTATTAACCTAGTGAAGGAAACGTGATTCTTTCACTAGGTTAATAATTTTGTTTTTTAGTTAAAAATTCCGAAAAATTATATTTTTTCTTTCTATTTCAAACAATCGGAATTTTAAAAAGGTATTTGTGAATAATAATTCACAGAATCTTTCTAGCAAACTAGTAAGAAGAAAGGTACAATGATAGGAGTTGTGCCTTTAAAATAATTGATATAATGGAGTTTGGTTTATGATGAAAAAGTTAAAATATATTTTTATTTTCGGTATTATATTTGCTGTCGTGTTCTTTTTCGAGAAAGATAAAATTATGAAAAAGGCACAAGAATTTCGGTTAGACCTTTTCTCTGAGATGAAAGAAAGTGCAATGATTACAGAGGTTCCGTTTATTAGACAGTTACCTGAATTACCTAGAGGTTGTGAAGTGACAAGTTTAACTATGCTACTACAACATAAAGGTGTACAAGTAGATAAGATGCAACTTGCTAGTGAAATTCATCGCGTTCCATTTAAACAAGATGGTTTGCATGGAAATCCGTATGAGGGATTCGTTGGAAATATTTACACGAAAGCTGAGCCGGGATACGGTGTATATAATCAACCGATTTTTAATTTAGCAGAAAAGTATGTTCCTGAAAAAGTAATTAATTTAACGGGTAGAGACGTGCAAGATCTATATAAAGTAATTAGTTCTGGTTCTCCAGTATGGGTAATTATTAATACAACGTTTAAACCATTAGCCGAAAGTAGTTTTGAAACATGGAATACGAGTTCAGGTGAAGTGAAAATTACATATTATGAGCATAGTGTTGTAGTAATTGGGTATGATCAAAACTTTGTATACGTAAATGATCCTCTTGCAAACAATCCACGAAAAGCTGTTCCTCGTGCTGAATTTGAAAAGGCATGGGAGCAAATGGGGAAACAAGCAATTACTATTTTATAAAGTGAAACTATAATCAGTGGGGGTTTTGTTCATCCCCCACTGATTATTAGTTGAACCAATCGGGCGTTTACGGGCAGTTAATCTCCCACCTAACTTCTTTGCTCCAGCCGAATTTTGAGGTGGGAGTTTTACTGCCCGTTAATGCGGGATAAAATGAAAAGTCATCTTGAGATGGCTTTTTCTTTTTGAATATTCGTTATAGAAAATTCTGAAAATTCTTTCGGAAGTTAACAATTCACGCTATAATAACATTTAACTTGGTAAAGAAGGGGAGAAGAGAAATGGATGTCGCAAAGGAACTTGTTTTATCAAAGAATCAGTTGATTGAGTGGAGAAGGCATTTTCATAAGTATCCAGAGTTATCTTTTCAAGAAGAAAAAACATCTCAATTTGTATTCGACATACTTCGGGAAATCCCGTATTTAGAAGTCTCAAGGCCTACTAAATATAGTGTAATGGCAAGGTTAATTGGTAGGCAGCCTGGTAAAACTATCGCGGTTCGTGCTGATATGGATGCTCTTCCTATTCATGAAGAAAATAAGTTTGATTTTATTTCTATATATCCAGGTGTGATGCATGCGTGTGGTCACGATGGTCACATGGCAATATTGCTTGGTGTAGTACATAAGTTGGTAGAGGAAAGAGAGAAAGTTAAAGGAGAGATTCGCTTTTTATTTCAACATGCAGAAGAAAACTTTCCGGGCGGTGCAGAGGAAATGGTCGCAGCGGGAGTGATGACAGGTGTGGATTACATTATTGGTGCTCATCTTTGGGCGTCATTAGAGGTTGGAAAAGTAGGTGTAATTTATGGTCCTGCGATGGCGGCGCCGGACGTTTTTAAAATTACGATAGAGGGAAAAGGTGGGCATGCTGGAATTCCGCATGAAACAGTTGATAGTATCGCCATTGGTGCGCAAGTAGTTTCGCAAATTCAGCAAATTGTATCTCGCCTCACGAATCCGTTAGATTCTCTCGTAGTATCTGTTACACAATTTCATTCTGGGACAACTCATAATGTTATCCCGGAACAAGCGGAGATTGAAGGGACAGTGAGAAGTTTAAGGCATGAATTAAGAGAAGAAACAAAGAAGAAGCTTGAAAGGATTGTAAAACATATTACAGAATCCTACGGTGCTAAGTATACATTTTCTTATGAATATGGATATCGCCCAGTTGTGAACGATTATGAAGTTACAGAGCTTATTGAACATACAGCATTACAGCTTTATGGAAGAGAAAGGGTTGTTCGTTTACAACCAACGATGGCAGGAGAAGATTTTTCAGCATTTTTACAAAAGGCACCAGGGACGTTCTTTTTTATAGGGGCAGGAAATGAAGAGAAGGGAATTGTATATCCGCATCATCACCCTCGTTTTACAATTGACGAAGACGCATTACCAATTGGAGTGGAAGTCTTTGTATCATCCATTATGAATTTTATAAGTAAAGGAGAATGAGATGAAGAAAATACACGTGCTAGCACTTATTCCAGTTCTTTGTTTAGTAGTTGGACCAGTATTTGCAAATTCGGTCACTCCTTACGTATGGGGGATGCCATTTTTATTATTTTGGGTACTATTATCAGTGCTCATTACGTCTCTTTGTATGGGTCTTGTGTACGTATTCGATCCTGCTAATAAGGGGGACGTAAAATGACTGCATTATTTATCATTATTATATTTTTGTTTCTCGCACTATTTTTAGGAATTCGGGCACAACATGGAAAAGATATGAATTTAGAACAATGGTCAGTTGGAGGAAGAGGATTTGGAACTATTTTCGTTTTTCTCCTTATGGCAGGGGAAATTTATACGACGTTCACATTTTTAGGAGGAAGTGGCTGGGCTTATAGTAAAGGAGCTCCTACATTTTATATTTTAGGGTATGGTGCATTAGCTTATATTTTATCGTATTTCTTATTGCCTCCAATTTGGAAGTATGCAAAAGAACATAACCTCATTTCACAATCAGATTTCTTTGCGAAGAAATACAGGAGTAAGACGCTTGGGGTAATTGTTTCAATTATTGGTGTTATTTCGATTATCCCGTATCTTGTTTTGCAATTAAAGGGATTAGGAATTATCGTTTCGGAAGCTTCCTATGGAAGAGTGACACCTGTTATTGCGGTATGGATTGGTGCTATTGTTATAACTATTTATGTAATGGTTTCAGGTATACATGGATCGGCTTGGACAGCTGCTTTGAAGGACATTATGATACTATTCATCGTTATGTTTTTAGGTATATATTTACCGTATCACTATTACGGAGGATTTCAACCGATGTTTGAAGCTGTAGAAGCTGTAAAACCAGGTTTTTTATCTTTACCTGAAAAGGGAATGAGTATTTCTTGGTTTGTTTCTACTATTATATTAACGGCTCTCGGTTTTTATATGTGGCCTCATACATTTGCCTCAGCTTTCTCAGCGAAAAGTGAAAAAGTATTTAGGAAAAATGCAGCAATTATGCCTCTCTATTCTTTAGTTTTGCTTTTTGTGTTCTTTGCAGGTTTTGCTGCTATCTTGCAAGTTCCAGGGTTAAAGGGAGCGGATGTAGATCTTTCATTATTCCGTCTGGCTCTTCAAACGTTTGATCCTTGGTTTATTGGGATTATTGGTAGTGCAGGAGTGTTAACGGCATTAGTTCCAGGTTCCATGCTTGTTATGGCGGCATCTACGTTGTTAGCAAAAAATATTTACCGAACAATGGTGCCATCTGCTTCAGATAGACAAGTTGCAAAAGTAGCTAAGTTATTTGTACCTGTTGTAACGCTTGTTGCAGTATTGTTTACATTTAAAGGGGGAGAAACGATAGGGGCTCTTCTTTTAATGGGATACAGTATAGTTACGCAACTTTTCCCTGCGCTTGTATGTAGTTTGTTTCCTCGTCAAATTATTACGAAACAAGGTGCGATTGCCGGGATGGGAATTGGGTTGTTAATTGTCGCATATATCACCTTATCTGGTTCTACTATAGCTACGATGTTCCCGGGTGTCCCGCAGTATATGAAAGATTTGAATGTAGGTATAGTCGCGTTGTTAGTTAACATTATTGTGATGTTTGTAGTTAGTGGATTCACAAGAAATGTATCTGTAAAGACCGACAATATAATAGTAGAAAAGTAATTCATATGTTAGAGCTATCTTGGAAAAGAGATAGCTCTTTTTTGTATATATTTTCTTCTATTAGCGGAATCTAACTAAAAACTTGTTGAAAAGGAAGTTAGGTGGGGAAGTTGTTAGAGCTAAAAGGTAACTTGTTTGAAGTTATGAAGGAAATTAGAGATGAGTTAGGTTCACCTAATGATTTAACAATTAGAGAAGTTGCTCTTGCTGGTAGTTTTACACGTTGTGCGGTTGTTTTCTTATGTGGATTGACAGATAAGGATAATGTTTATAAATATGTAGTTCGTACACTTCAATATGAAGAAATACCAAATGAAGCAGCTGTGGTTCAGACATTATTGGATCGTTTTATTTCTATTGCAGAAGTCGGTATGAAGACGACTTTTCCAGATATTATAAATGCGGTTTTAGCAGGAGATACAGTCATATTAATTGATAATATTCAAACGGCTATTGTTGTTAACAGTAGGGCTTGGGAGAAAAGAAGTCTAGAACCGCCAGTGACAGAAGATTTAATTCGTGGACCGAGGGTTGGGTTAAATGAAGATATTAATGTGAATAAAATGTTAATTCGCCGTGGTTTACGTGATCCGAAGTTACGGTTTCAATCTTATATTATGGGGAAGCGATCGCAGAAAGAAGTAACCCTAGTATATATAGAGGATATTATTAACCCTTACATCGTAAACGAGCTAGATCGGCGTCTTCAATCAATAGTGACAGATGTCATTTTTGAGACAGGAACGATTGAGCAATTAATTCAAGATAATAATTTATCGCCGTTTCCGCAGTTTTTAAATACAGAAAGACCAGATAATATAGTGGCTGCATTGGCGAAAGGGAAAGCGGCCATTTTAGTAGATGGGTCACCATTTGCTCTTATAGCTCCACTAGTATTTGTTGATATTTTTCAATCTGTAGAAGATCATTATGAGCGTTGGATAATTGGAACGTTATTAAGAATGTTACGTATGGGATCAGGTATTGCTGCTGTTTTATTACCTGCCATGTACGTAGCGCTTGTATCGTATCATCAAGGGCTTATTCCATCTAAACTAGCTTATTCCATTGCGGGAGCGAGAGAAGGGGTACCGTTTCCTGCTTATATAGAAACGTTAATGATGGCATTAACGATGGAATTAATACGAGAAGCCGGGATTAGGCTTCCGAAACCGATGGGACAAACAATTGGCATCGTAGGCGGTCTTGTAATTGGAGAAGCGGCAGTAAATGCGGGGATTGTAAATCCGTTTTTAGTAATTATTATTGCGGTTRCCGCAATTGCTACATTTTCACTTCCTGTATATAGCATTACGATTACATTTCGAATTTTACTTTTCGTCTTCGTGTTAGCTGCAACTGCTTTTGGGTTATACGGAATCATTTTAGCTCTTATTGCACTTGCAATCCATATTACAAATTTAAAGAGTGTTGGGGTACCGTATACAACACCTATTGCTCCTGCTTTTTATAAAGATTGGGAAGAAGAATTGGTTCGCCTACCAAAATCAATGTTAAAAGAGAGACCAGAATATTTACAAACGAAAGACTCTACACTACGTCCAAAGGAGCGAGAGTAATTGAAACCATTTGAATATGGGGATGAAGAAATTGGATCTCGGGAACTTGGTTTTGCGGTATCGTCAACAATTATCGGTATAGGTGCATTATCTATGCCTCGAGATATTGCTGACCAAACTTTATTTTCGGATGGTTGGATTATTTTGCTTTTGGGTGGATTGATATGTGCGGTTTTAGGTTGGTTTGTAACGAGGATAGCTATTTTATTCCCAAAACAAAACTTTGTTCAATATACAAGTGCACATTTGACGAAGCCTGTTGCATACACAATTAGTAGCATTTTAGTATTAACATTTGCTGCTTTGACCGCATATGAATCGCGAATGATTGCAATTATTTCACAAACATATTTATTTAGTGATACACCAATACAGCTACTCTCTTTCTTCTTCTTATTAGTTGTTATTTATGGAGTAGCAGGATCGAGAGCGGCTTTAGTAAGGTTAAATGTTCTATTTTTACCCATCGTGTTCATTGCGATAGTGTTGCTTTCTTTATTGAATGTGAATTTAATGGAAATAAACAATTTACTACCAGCTTTTCAAACGAACGCAAGTCAATATGCTATAGGAGTTAAAAATTCTATTTTCACATTTATCGGATTTGAGGTAGCTCTGTTTTATGCTGTGATGTTGAACGATAAGGCAGCGAAAAAAGCGCCAATGGCAGTTGCAAAAGCAGTGATGGTAAATGTGCTGTCATACATTTTAATTTATGTAACTTGTATTAGCGTTTTTACGTATATGACAACCCGTGGATTGACGTATCCAACAATTGAATTGGGTAAAGAAATTGAAATTGGTGGAGGTTTTTTAGAAAGATTTGATGCCATTTTTTTTACTACTTGGATTATTACTATTTATAACACTACAGCAATGTATTATGACGTCGCATCTTTATTATTTTGTGCTATGTTTCCGAAAGTGAAGAAACATATTTTCATTTTTGTAAGTGCCCCGATTATTTTTATGGCGAATATGATACCTAGTAATTTGAATACTTTGTCAAGTTATGGGACTTATTTAGCTTGGATAGATATGGGGTTTGTCGTGCTAGCGCCTTTGTTAGTTTTTATTGTATATAAAATAAAAAGAAGGAATGGTAGAAATGAAACACCTTCTTAAAATTATAATGGTTATGGTTTTAGCTGGATCTATAAGTGGGTGCTCTGAGCTAGAAGAAATAGAAGAAAGAGGATTTGTAGTAGGCGCAGCTTACGATATTGTGAAGGCAAAGAAATCAAATCCAATTATGAAAGGGACGTATCAGATGGTACTTCCCAGTAAGTTAGCGCAACAAGGTGGCCAAGGCGGTGGAGATAGTGAAAATTATATTAATGTTAGTGCGAAAGCAGATAGTGTCTTTGAGCAAATACGAATTATTGCTAAAAAAATTAGTCGCTCATTATTCTTTCCGCATATACAAGTGATAATTTTTTCTAAAGATTTACTAGCGAATCCATATGTTTTACAAAATACGTTAGATGTATATATTCGTGATCACGAGATGAGAAGAAATATTCGTTTGTTCGTTTCTAAGAAAAATGCAGAAGCTATTTTAAAGCAGAGTGCCAAGCCTGAGAACTTACCGGCACAGTATATTGATATGTTAGCTGAGCATCCTCCGAAAAATGCTCAAATGATTGAAGCTGCAAGAATTGGTGAGGTACAGCAAAAAATGATTACTAACCAAAGTTTCGTATTACCTATTCTCGAACTAACAAAGCAGGGGGTACAAATGAACGGGGCAGCGTTGTTTCGTGGAAAAGATAATAAGTGTGTAGGTAGTTTGAATGGAGAAGAAACATTAGGAATGAATTATGTAATAGGTAAAAAAATTGGAGGGTTCTATACTATCCGTAAACAAGGTCAGCTTGTTACATACGAAATTCATAAGATGCACCGAAAGATTAAAGTATTTACGGAAATTGCTACAAAACCGAAGTTTGATATCCATTTATCTTTGGAAGGGACCTTAGCAGAGTTGCATTTTAGTGATCATAAACAAATTATGAATGAAAAGCGATTAAAGAAAACCATTGCGGAGGAAATGGAGAAGCGTATCCAAAAATCTATTAAGCTTGTTCAAAAAAAATATAAGGTAGATGTATTAGCGTTAGGGGAAGTATATAAGCGGCATAATTATAAAGAATGGAAGAAGATAGATAAGAATTGGGATCAAGGTGAAAATTATTTTAGCAATGCTGAGGTTACTGTTCATGTTCATCCGACAATTGAGCATTCAGGTTCAGCTTTACCGAAGAGAGTGAAATAAGGTGATTTAAGTTGTTTACTGGACTAGGAATTAGTTGCACGATATTAATGGCGATTCTTCCGGGAGCCATATACTCCATTCATAAAAAAATCACAACGTATGGAGCTCAGCCGTGGAAAGAAAAAAAGAAACCTGAATAATTTCAGGTTTCTTTCGTGAAAAGCATATGTGAAGGGGGATACCTTCTATGTATGCTTTGTTTTTTATACAAGCCCTAACCAATGTACCAATTGTGTAGAGAGGAATGTCACAACAATGGCAATAACAGTAGGGATTGCGAACGATAAGAATGTCCATTTTGCACTTTTTGTTTCTTTATATATGTTAACTAGTGTTGTTCCACACGGGAAATGAAGGAGTGAGAACAACATTGTGTTTAAAGCTGTTAACCAAGTCCAACCATTTTCTAAGAATAGATTTTTAATTTGATTAAAATCATCTATTTCAGTTAAAGCGCCAGTTGATAAGTAAGACATTAATAAAATCGGGATGACAATTTCATTAGCTGGTAGCCCAAGAATGAATGCAGCTAAAATAAACCCGTCAAGTCCTAACATTTTAGCAAATGGATCTAGGAAGTTTACAAAATACATAAGTAAGCTTGTGTCACCGATGAAAATATTAGCAAGTAACCAAGTTAATGCAGCTGCAGGGGCAGCTACAACTACAGCTCGTTTTAAAACATATATTGATTTATCGAGTGTTGCGCGTACAATTGTATTCCAAACTTTTGGCTTACGGTACGGTGGTAACTCAAGTGTGTAGTGAGTCGGAACGCCTTTTAAAGCTGTTTTTGATAGTACCCAAGAAACGGTTAATGTCATAATGACACCAATTACAACCATTCCAACTACAACGCCAGCAGTAACAAGTGTTTGCATACTACCGGTATAACCAGCAGCCATAAATAGTGAAGCCATTAAAATTAACATAGGCCAGCGCCCATTACATGGAACGAAGTTGTTTGTTAAGATTGCAAGCATACGTTCACGTGGTGATTCAATAATACGTGTTGACATAATGGCAGCTGCATTACAACCGAATCCCATTGCCATTGTTAAAGATTGCTTGCCATGTGCACCAGATCGTTTGAATAAGCGGTCCATGTTAAATGCGACACGTGGTAAATATCCGTAGTTTTCTAATAGTGCGAACATAGGGAAAAAGATTGCCATAGGTGGTAACATAACGCTTATAACAGCACCGATACCACGGAATAAACCAAGTATTAAAATGCCATGTAACCATTCAGGTGCATGCGCTGCTTGGAACCAAGATGTTAAATATCCTTCTGCCCATCCGAAGAATTCAGCAATCATATCAGAGGGTACGTTAGCGCCTGCAATTGTAAGATAAAAAATAATAGATAAAATACCGAGCATAATTGGGAATCCCCAGATGGGAGATGTGAAAATTTTATCTAGTTTTTCAGAACGATACAATTTATCAGTATTTGTATATTGAACAGACTCTTTACATATACTTGCAGATGTTCGATAAATATCTCCGACAATATCATCTCGTATATCTTCTTTTGAGAGTGTCTGTGCATGTTGAATAATATAGTCTAATGGAAGAGCTTTACTGGCTGAGTGAGATTCCATTCATTACGACCTCCCTTACAAGTGGTTCATTATGTTGTTTTTGGAGTGTAGTTAAGAAATTTTTATCTCCATCTAATATACGTAACGCAATCCAACGTGCTGGATACGTATCACCGAACACTTTATAAATTTGTGGTTCTAATTCCTGAATCATACTTTCGATTTTTTCGCTGTAAGAAATTTTAATTGGTGTTGGAATTAGTTTTTTATTTGCTACTTTAGCGATCACATTTAGCAAATGACCAATGCCTACTCGGTTGCGAGCGGAAATCTTCACTACAGGTACACCGAGTGATTTTGCTAATTTCTTTTCGTCAATAATGATTCCTTTTTTCTCCGCTTCATCAATTAAGTTAATACAAATGACCACATCGTTTGTCATTTCCATCACTTGGAGTGCTAAATTTAAATTTCTCTCCATTGCAGTTGCGTCTATAACAACTACAGTTACTTCTGGTTTTTCAAATATAATATAATCTCGTGCTACTTCTTCATCTGCCGAATTTGAATACAGTGAGTAAGTTCCAGGTAAATCTATTATTGTATATATATTTCCGCCATGCTTATATTCCCCTTCAGCCTTTAAAACAGTTTTTCCCGTCCAGTTTCCAGTATGTTGTTTTAAGCCTGTTAAAGTATTAAATAATGTACTTTTCCCGGTATTCGGGTTACCAGCTAACGCAATGCGATGGTTACTCATCTGAAATCATCTCCTATTAATACCCCGAAAATAAGGGAGCTTTCTTCACTACGCAGTGCAATAGTTGTGTTGCTTACTTGATAAGCGACTGGGTCTCCAAGTGGGCTGCGTTGTAATACTTTAATTGTCGCTCCAGGAAAAAAGCCTAAATCTAATAAACGTCGTTTCATAGTTCCTTCTAATTGTATCTTCTCAATTTGTACAAATTCCCCTGTTCTGAATTCGGAAAGGGGTTTAGTATTAGCCGATACCATAAAAGTTACCTCATCTCTATATTTTTAGTTTTAGTTTAAAAAGTTTCCTTAGGTAAACTTTTTGATACTAATATAGTAGACTACATTTAATGATGCTGTCAATTAGTACTTTAAAAATATTCAAATATTTTTAGAATTGTTCCAATTTATTTAGTTGTACCGAAAAATATTATTGGAATTCTTCTTACATGTAAATAAAGTAAGAGTGTAAAAGCTTAAAAATATAGGGGAATTGTAAATATAGTTTTAACCTAAAGGGAAAAATAAAGAAAATCGTTTACATTGAATTTACATTGTTAAGATTAAATTTACAATACTACGTGTTTAGTGTGGGTTTTGTTGGCTTTTTCAACTGTAAATGTTGGAATGTCTAGCTTTTAGGGGATGTTATCTCTATTTACTTAAACTTAAAAATTGCTTAACACTCACATAATATTGTTGTCCTACAATGAATTTGTGTTCGAAAGAAGATGAATTCGAAAAGTGATAATCCAAATGGGGGTACAAGACATGGTTATGAAAAAGGGTATTAAATTTTCTTTAGCGGCTTTAGTTGTTGCAGGTGCATTAGTTGGATGTGGAAAAGCAGAAAGTACGGATAATAAGGAAGCTGCTAAAGGTAGCGATGCAAAACAAGAATTATCAGGTACGATTGCAGCGGCTGGCTCTACAGCTCTTCAACCTCTTGCGGAGGAAGCTGGAAAGAAATTCATGGAGAAAAATTCAAAAGTTTCTATTCAAGTTCAAGGTGGCGGTAGTGGAACTGGGATTAACCAAGTAGCATCTGGTGCGGTACAAATTGGTAACTCAGATGTTCCAGCTGGAGATAAAATAAAAGATGCTGAAAAAGCAAAAGAATTAGTAGATAACAAGGTAGCGGGTATTGCATTCGCGCTTGTCGTAAATAAAGATGTAAAAGTTGATAACTTAACAGCAAAACAAGTACAAGATATCTTCACTGGAAAAGTGACGAACTGGAAAGAGTTAGGCGGAAAAGATGAAAAAATCAATGTAATTAATCGTCCAGCTTCATCTGGTACACGTGCTACATTTGAAAAAACAGTTATGAAAGAAGCTAAAATTAATGATGGAACTGGTACAACACAAGATTCTAACGGTGCAGTAGAGCAAGCGATTAACTCTACTCCAGGTTCAATCAGCTATTTAGCAATGTCTTACATGGTTGGCGATAAGAAAGGTGCATTGCAAACTGTGAAAATTGATGGTGCTGAACCGAAGATTGAAAACATCTCTGCTGGTAAATATCCATTCTGGTCTTACGAGTACATGGTAACTAAAGGTGAGGCAAAAGAAGCGACAAAAGCTTACATTGATTATGTAAAAGGTAAAGATTTCGAAAAACAAGTAGAAGATATGGGTTACATCCCAATGTCTAAATTAAATAAGTAATAAAATTTTATGGGGCTGGCTGCAAGGTCAGTCCTGTTCAATGCAATCTATGAAGTGGGGTCTGTCCTGTGATGAAGGGGAAAAAACAAATTAATTACGTAAAGAGTGAATATATAGGTAGATCACTTGTTACGTTTTGCGGTATCTTTATTGTTTTTATTACATTAGCTATTATTGCGTTTATTTGCGGCAAAGGAATTCAATCTTTCACGCAAAGTGGTATCTCGTTTTCTGAGGTGTTAACTTCGACAAAATGGAATCCAAATGCTGATCAAGGTACGTATGGTGCTGTAATCTTTATTGTCGGTTCGACACTTGTGTCGTTAGGTGCTGTTATCATTAGTGCACCAATTGCTATAGCTCTTGCTATATTCATGAATTTAATTTCGCCGAAGTTTGGGAATAAAGTATTAAAGCCTGTTTTAGAATTATTAGTTGGTATTCCATCAGTTGTATACGGATTATTAGGGGTTACGATTTTGGTTCCTCTATTACGTGATTCATTCGGTGGAGTGGGCTTTAGTTTAATTGCGGGTATTATTGTCCTGAGTATTATGATTTTACCTACTATTGCTAGTATTGCCTCTGATGCGATACGCTCTGTTCCGTTTGATTACTTGGAAGCTTCTTACGGTCTAGGATCGACGAAATGGCAAGCGATTAGCCGAATTATTGTTCCTGCTGCAAAACAAGGAATTTTAACAGGTATAGTTTTAGGGTTAGCGCGTGCTTTTGGTGAAGCGTTAGCGGTTCAAATGGTAATCGGGAACACGATTAAATTACCGGAAGGAATATATAGTCCAACAGCAACGTTAACTGGTATTCTAACAATGGATATGACGAATACATTGAACGGAACAGCTTGGAACAATGCGCTATGGACGTTAGCAATGATTTTACTTGTTATTTCATTCCTGTTTATTTTAGTAATTCGAGCGATTGGTCAAAGAGGTGAGCGATAATAATGAATGCAAGAACGGTAAATAAAGTTTGGACAGGTATCTTTTATGGGGTTGCAGCTTTAGTTGTAGCTTTGCTGGCTTTTTTAATGTACGAAATTCTACAAAAGGGATGGGGATTTTGGGATCCTAGTTTCTTATTCGGAGAACCAAGCAATACAAGAGCTGGTGGGGGAATTGGTCCACAGTTATTCAATTCTTTCTACATGCTTGTTATAACACTTATTATATCTATTCCTCTTGGATTAGGGGCTGGAATATATTTAGCGGAGTATGCAAAACAAGGTCGTTTTTTAAGTTTTGTTCGTTTATGTATTGAAACAATGGCGTCTTTACCTTCTATTGTTGTTGGACTATTTGGCTTATTAGTATTTGTTACCATGACAGGCTGGGGATATACAGTAATGGGTGGAGCTCTTGCTTTAACTATTTTGAATTTGCCTGGTTTAACACGTGTTTGTGAAAATGCGATTTCTGAAGTTCCTCATAATGTAAAAGAGGCGAGTCTTGGACTAGGTGCAACGAAATGGCAAACAATTGCCCGCATCATTATCCCGTCTTCGTTACCACAAATCATTACAGGTATTATTTTAGCGGCAGGCCGTATATTCGGTGAAGCTGCGGCGCTAATTTATACAGCGGGTTTAACATCACCTATTTTAAATTCAGCAGCGGACTTCTCGAGCCCCTCGCATCCTTTAAATCCATTTAGACCAGCTGAAACGTTAGCTGTTCACATTTGGAAATTAAACTCTGAAGGGATTATCCCGGATGCGAAGTTAATTGCAACAAAATCTGCAGCTGTATTAATTATTATGGTATTACTCTTTAATATCATTTCTCGTTTCGTAGCATCTGTATTACAYAAGCGTTTTACAGGAGCGAAAAGAAAAAGTAAAACGACGAAGAAGGTAAAAGTGGCATAAGTTGAAGATGAAAACTCTCTGTTTATAAAACAGGGAGTTTTTTTACGGTCAATTTTGTTGTTGGCAGGAAAAGAAGAAGAGTGACCGAATGGGTAACTTAATATATAGAAATTCGGCTGAAAATAGGGAGGGGTTTGGAAGTGTTTTTTCTGCAAATATCGGGGTTTCCTGGATCTGGGAAATCGACACTTTCTAAGTATATCGCTAAATTAACAGGTGCTGTTATTGTAGATCATGACGTCGTGAAATTAGCTTTATTAAAATCATTAAAGGAAAAAGGTGTTGAACCAAAAGTGGTTGGGGGAATCTCCTATGATATTGAGTGGGAACTGATCGATTTTTTGTTGGAGCAAGAGCACAGTGTGATATTAGATAGTCCGTGTCTCTACGAAGGGATGGTTAAAAAAGGAATAGATTTATGTCGGAAGTATGGTGCTACATATAAATATATTGAATGTTATCTTAATAATATAGAAGAAATTAATCGTAGGTTACAAACCCGTGAACGTAAGATAAGTCAAATTACAAAAGTAGAATCAGAAGTAGCATTTCAAAAATGTCTGGCTGGCAGTAAAAGGCCTTTACATGGTGAATATCTTATTGTGGATTCTGGAGAGCCGCTAGAGAAGTATGGTAAAAAAGTGATGGATTATATTATGGATAGGTAGAGGGATAAAAAAGGCGTTATCTTCATAATTGAAGATAACGCCTTTTAGTTTAAATATCAGGTGTTTCTGTAGAAGTACTTATTTTTCTACGGGAACGTCTTTTTCTCCCGATTTTATCTAATAGTTCATACATAACGGGAACGACTACTAATGTAAGAACGGTTGAGACTGCCAAACCACCGATTACAACGACGGCCAGACTTTTCGATACCATACTTCCTGCTTGAGATTGCCCGAAGAGGAGTGGTAGCATAGCGACGATTGTTGTTATAGCTGTCATAATAATTGGGCGTAATCTAGTAGATCCTGCTTCTAGTAAGGCTTCTCTTGTTTCCATACCGTTTTCCCGATTTTGTTGCACTCTTTCTATTAATACAATAGCATTTGTAACGACAATCCCGATTAACATTAATGCACCGATTAATGAATTTACGTCAACAGGTGTTCTTGAAATGATTAATCCTAAAATACCGCCGACAGCAGCTAATGGTAAAGAGAATAAAATCGCGAAAGGAGCACGTGCTTGCCCGAAGGTGATAACCATAATTAAATATACAATCCCAATTGCAATCCCCATAATTTTGAATAAATCTGTGAAGTTCTCTTGCATAGATTCAGTAGCACCTGCGATATTTACTTTTGCCCCGTTAGGTAAATCTAAGTCGGCTATCGCCTTGTTTACTTCTGCGCTTACTTTGCTTAAATCTTCACTTGAAGCTTCTGCGGTAATTTGAATCGTTTCTTTCCCATCTTTATGGAAGATTTCCGTTTGAAGTTGTTTTTCTGAAATAGTTGCAATGTCTTTTAAAGGAATTGGTCCATTAATAGGTGATAGTATGTTTGTGTTTAAAATATCTTCTTGTTTGTTAATGGATGTCTTTTTATGCTCTATCATAATAGTTGTTTTTTCATTATTGATTGAAATTTCCCCGATAGGAGATTTCTTCATAAGGAATGATACTTGTTGTGCTGCTAATTCTGGTGTTAAACCGTGTTKTTCCGCTTTTGTTTGATCGATATGAATTTGCCATTCTTTTTTAGAGTCTTCCATATTTGTTTTTACTTTAGAGAGATCGTCCATACCTTTTAGTTTTGTTTCGACGATGTTAGCGGCCTTTTTTAAATTTGTTTCGTTAGTAGCGGTTACGTTAAATTGTAAGTTGTTTCCGCCTCCAGAGTCAGAGTAACTCGTTTTTATATAATCAAGTTCAGCTGGTTCAAAAGTATTATGATCCTTTTTTAATTCTTTAATATATTGGTCGATATTAGATCCTTTTTTAAAGACTACAAATATAGTTGCAAGATTGTTTTGAGTTGTCTGTCCCCATTGTGCATCTTCTGCGCTAGATCCCATTCGCAAAATAACATCTGTTACATCAGAATTAGAGAGGAGTTTCTTTTCGAAATCAAAGGCTTTTTGTTTTTTAGCTTCAGAATCATAATCACCTGGAAATGTCATGTTAACGGAAAGCATTGTATCGTCCTCAGACTTTATGTTCGCTTTCGGAAGTAGTATGTAGGCTGCAATTGATCCTGCAAATAATAAAAAAGAAGTGAGTAGAATGATAAACTTATGAGAAAGAGCCCACTTTAATGTAGCGACATATCGCGGTGAAGAATGTGAATTGCGACGTTTTGTTTTTTTGAGCAGTAAAAAAGCCATAAGTGGAACGACTGTTAATGCCACAATTAAGGAAGAAAGTATAGAATACACAACTGCTAACACCATAGGTAACATTAGTTTTCCGATTACTCCCGATACGAGACCGATAGGTAAAAAAACGGCGACTGTCGTTAAAGTAGAAGAGGTAATTGCGACGGCGACCTCTTTTGTTGCATCGAGAATAATATCTTTAGAGAAAGATTCTTTTTGTAAACGACGGAAAATATTCTCGATGACAACGATACTATCATCGACGAGACGTCCAACTGCAACGGCTAAGCCACCAAGAGTTAGAATGTTAAGTGTGATGTTAGATTGATGGAGTAAAAATAGTGTTAATAAAATAGATAATGGAATACTAACGACAGCGATGAGTGTTGTTCGGAAGCTGCGTAAAAAGATTAAGATAATGAGAGTTGCAGCAATTGCCCCAAGGATTACTTCTTTTCCCATACTAGTAACAGCATTTTCAACTTGCTCATGAGTTGAAGCTAAAAGTTTAATAGAGAATTGATCTTTATATTGCTTGCTTATATCTTTAATCTTTTTATCAATCTCTTTTCCGATTGCAACCGCATTTTTACTCGGCTCTTTCATGATGATTAATCCTGTTCCTTCTTCCCCGTTTATGTGCGAGATTGTATCGTAATGTTGTTTTAATTCAATTTGAGCAACATCTTGTAATTTTACTTGAGGTGTAACGGTGATGTTTTTTATGTCATTTACATTTTTTATATCCCCGATGACACGAAGATTGTATTCTGCCTTATTAACGGTAATTGCTCCGGCTGGAGTGGAAGTTTCTTTTCCTTGTAAAACTGTTAATACTTGCTGTGATGTTACGTTTTTATCTTTTAGTTGGTTAGGATCAAGTACGATGGATAATTCGGAAGTTGATTTTCCGAAAAACATAACATTGGCAACACCATCAATGCTTTCGAGTTGTGGTACGATTTCTTTCTCAATTTGTTTTTCGTCAGCTTTTGAAAATCCGTTTTGCTTCTGGATGGTAATTTGAGCGAGTGGAATCATAGAAGTGTTTAATTGGCTAACAACAGGTTTAGTTACATCTTTAGGTAATTTAATCGTATTAATTGTTTTTTCGACTTCGCGTGCCGCGTCTTTCATATTTGCCTTGGATGTATATGCAATGTCGATGCGTGATAATCCCTCATGTGTGGAAGAAGTGATGCCATCGATATGTTCTAAATTACGAAATTGTTTTTCAAGGGGATCAGTTACGTCCTTGGTCATCGTTTCAGCATCGAGCCCTTGAGATAATGTCGTAACAGTTATTGCAGGGTTATCGATGCTTGGTAAAAATTCCATAGGTAATTTAGAGCCGGAATAAACACCGAGTATGGAAATGAGAAAAACCATGATAATAATAGCGGCGCGGTTTTTTAATGAAAATTTTGTTAACCTATCCATAAAATAATTCCTCCATTAGTTTATTTATAGTTTTGTGGGCACTTTCTTACTATATAACAAAAATTGGATATCTTTCATTAATTAAATGTAAAAAAATTCTAACAATAACCTTAAGTTAATATTTCGAGGGGAAGTTTGTTATTTGTGGAAGCAAAATTCCTGATTGGAGAGAAAAATCAGGAATTAAAGTTTTGCTCTAGTATAGTGGCCTCGTTTTTTGTTACTCTACATTTAAATAATTATTTGTCCTTCTTAAGTAGAACTATGGTAATTATAAAATTTAAAAAAGAGAAGACTAAAGGTTAGGAAGTTATTGTGAAATACTGCCTGGTTGATGATAGTGTATAGTAACTTGTATACAATCAAAATGAATGTTTTTAGTAGAAAGGATAAGGGTTCTTTCTATAGAAGAAAGTAGGATAGATAACTTTTTGTATTTTTTTATAAAAAATACTTGTTATTTAAAAACCATGATGGTATATTAATAAACGTCGCTGATGCGGAAACGCAGAAAACGACAAAAAAGAAAATTAAAAACATAGTTGACATCGAAAAATGAAGATGTTAATATGATGAAGTCGCTTTTGAAGCGGCAGACAAGTTCTTTGAAAACTGAACGAAACAAACAACGTGAACGTCAATTTTTATTTTTAGATGCTAGACAAACTAACTTTATTGGAGAGTTTGATCCTGGCTCAGGATGAACGCTGGCGGCGTGCCTAATACATGCAAGTCGA